>JAISBG010000177.1 GCA_031266315.1 Planctomycetaceae bacterium
CAACACTTGGAACTTCGATTTGCCGCCGTGTGATTTGAACTTCTCTTGCCGGTTTCAGACCCGATTTGACCATCAACCGAGCAACCGTTCCTTCCGAACCTTGTAACAAATCGGCTGCACTGTCGGTATCGCGTCCTTTTGTCGAAATTCCGTCAACAGATAAAATCCGATCACCGTCTTTGAGACCATTTTCCTGAGCCGGACTGCCTTGAATAACCCGAACAATTAACAACGATTCTCTATCCGAACGGAGTTCCACTCCAAGACCGACAAGATTACCGGAAATCAGCGAAAACTGATCATTCAACTGATTCGGTGTTAAATACGCAGTGTAACGATCCAACGAATTGACAATACCGCAAATAAATTCCATCAGTATAATTGTTGGACTCATTCCGATTTGCTGTTGCGCCATTTCCGCCAACCGCAAAATACCGTTTTTCAAATCGTCTCTGTTACGAATAATCCAGCCGTCGGCGGTTTTCTGCATCGTTTCGGAAAAAGCATCAATTTTTTCCGGTTCGGCTTTCAGGTTGGCGCGTGTACGAAAACCGGAATCGGATAAGGCAATGTTTATATTCTGAATTCCATGCCGGAATAAATGATCCCAATTCGGTACGTCCACATAATCCTTTTGAATTCGCGATACGATTTCCTCATAAAAATTCAACGTGTCAATAAATCCCGACTTATAAATAATGTCGAGATAACTTGAATCGTGAAACCGGCGACCAACATCATAATGAAACCGCGCTATCCGATAACGATCCATCAATTTATTATCGTTCCGATAAATCTGTAACGCCGTTTCGTAATGACTCAGAACATCCATCCAACGGGCTTCGGTTTCCAATTCGGTTCCGTGTTGCAAAACAAGATCGAGTTCTTCCTGTGAAGCCGGCGGCGGTAACTCCATTCTCAATGAGTTGGAATTTAACGGATTGGAATAAGCGTTGCCGTCAAAGCGTTCCGGCAAAATATTGTTATCATTCGCCCTAATCTTCTGCGGAACAACAGACCGCTGAACATTCAAAGCACGAGGCGGATTCAGCGTTTCCGTCTTAGGGGGCTGAACAAACGGAGAAGAAATCGTACCGGTTCGCCGTAATTTCGCCGAAATAGAATCCGTCGGAAAATTCTCGGAAACAGGGAATAGAATTTTCGAATCAGGATTCAAAAAAGGAGTGTCGGAATGGGCTTCGTTTGTGGTCGAAAGAACTGGCGGAACAAAACGGATACCCGATTGCTCCGAAACCTGAGCCCAAAGTGCTGGACATTGAATAAGGAAAATAATTCCGGCAATCAAACCGAAAAACGATGAAACGTTTATAATCTGGTAAAAATATAAGGGACGACTCATAATTGTTTTGATTCAAGGGGGATTGTGGGGGAATCGAAATAGTGTATCCAGAGATCCTTCCCTGTCAAAAAACGGCAACGTCCCAGTGCCGTAGGTAGTCAATTAGGTAAAATGACTTTCCGTTCAAAGATTATAACCCATAAAACATTCCAACGCAAACTTTTTGCTCAAAATAGTTCTTACTATATTTTATTCAATCCATACAATACGAAGAAAAATACCGATTGTTTTGAATAGTCTTGAAAAAACATTAAGTTACCAACCAATTATTTTCGAAAATTGGGAAAATATTTCAGTGAAATCTTCGTTAAAAGTTGATCAATATAAGATTGACAACCTTTCGCTGAAAAACTTTCATCTATGGTTGCGTTAGCGACAGCCGACCTTTACCTCTGACACGCGAACATAAAAGGTAGGCAATCTCTTCAGCAAAAGAATCGCCTACCTTTTTGCACACAAGACCTTAACAATTATTTTACCGGTTTTTTAATGGTAATATTAAATATACGATGTTTCCTTTAACTTCGCAAATTAAACCGAAAGTGGACGGATTTTCAAAGTTCAAGAAGCGGCAAACGAAACTGTTACACCGTCAATTCTTGCCGAATAAGGTAGATAATGAAAAGGTGGGCGACCTTTCGCTGAAAGGTCGCGTCGGCGTTAGCCGACTTTGCCCCTGTTTCCGGTTAGGTAACCGGATTCCGAAACAGTTGACAATAACGAATTGCGATCGTTAATCTAATTCACTGTCGGCTAACGCCGACGCGATGTTTTAGCAAAACATCGCCCACCTGATGATTGCCGATGAAATATTACCTATTATTTTACGATTCCGGTGGAAAACACCTAATCCGGTAGAATCAGAAAAATTTTGTGAGATGATTGAATTTCGATTCCGTTTGGCTATGCTATTGTTTATCGTTGTTTAATCATTTACCCCAAAAAGGAGATTACGATGGGATTTACTTATGCTGATATTACATTGGTCAATGCAATTGACATGGGAAATGCGGATCAGGGATTGATACCGCAGGAATCTGTTCGGATGATTGATATCCGTGCACTTGTTGATTCCGGTGCAATGTCACTTGTTATTGGCAAAAAAATCAAAGAACAACTTGGGCTTCGAGTTTTACGAACAACAGACGGCGAACTCGCAGACGGTTCCAGTGCCAACTGCGAAGTTGTGGGACCGGTTGAAGTTCGTTTCAAAAATCGCGCGACAACTTGCGACGCCTTCGTTCTCGCTAATGCAAACGAAGTTTTATTGGGTGTGATTCCAATTGAAGGAATGGATGTGATTATTGATCCGATTAAAGAAGAACTCGCTCTGCCGCCGGATCGTCCCAATATGGCACGTTACTATATTAAATAAAACAAACAGTTACACGAAACCTAAAACAGTTACACCGAAACCGCCGAATTGTTACGGGAATTTATTTAACGGAGATTACTGCACACATGGAAGAACAGGTATTAGTTGTTCCGACAACATTATTTCATGAGATTGGGTATTTTCAAGGGTTTTGCCGCGATGCGGAACGTTATCGACGTGTTTTACTTGCGCCGGAAAACGTTTTGTTTCAACCGCGAAGTGAAGCCGAAAAAAATCCGAATTTCAAACAACTTATTCCGTATATAATTTTTTGTCATACCGGTTCCGATGGTATTGTCCGGTTGTTTCAATATGTTCGCGGTAAGGGAATGGGGGAAAGCCGACTCCATAGTAAACGCAGTATCGGTGTCGGAGGACATCTTTCGTCCGATGACTGTAACGAATCTGTTTTGAACCATGATGTTTACCGTGAAGGAATGTTACGGGAATTACGGGAGGAAGTTGTTCTTGGTTCGGAGTTTACGGAACATTGTGTCGGTCTCATTAACGATGACGAAAGCGAAGTCGGACGGGTTCATCTCGGAATTGTTCACCGTTTTGACCTGACGGAACCAAACGTTACATCAAACGAACCGGATTTAATTGAATCCGGTTTTGTACCGGTTAGCGAAATGTTGCAGGATCTTTCGGCTTTCGAATCGTGGTCGTCCATCTGTATCAAAGCCTTGTACGGAAAATAACAATATTACCTTTCGGCTGGAGTCCTATTGAACACGGAAAGCACGAAAGACACGAAATGTAGTTCTTATCCTTTTTTCGTGTTTTTTTGTGTTTCGTGTTCAAGAAAATAGGGCGGTAGGATTTATTCCTGTAATCTTAGAAAAACTTGCAATCCTACTGGACGGGAACAAGGGACTGTGTTAAACTGATTCTGTTTCTGTTTAATTTTTGTTTCCATTTTTTGTAAAGGAACTCAGTTTATGTCCACAACTTCACGCCGTGATTTTTTGAAACAGTCCACTCTTGGTCTTGCCGGAGTTGGAATCACCCCTTATTTTTTGTCCAGCGCCCAACCGTTGCAAGCGCAGTCTCCAAGTGACCGGCTTCGTATGGGTTGTATTGGTGTCGGGGATATGGGCAAAGGAGACGCAAGCGGTTTCAATGGTCTTGTTGATATTGTTGCCGTTTGCGATGTCGATGCCAAACATCTTGAAGAAGCACAAAATCATCCGAATATCGGCAAAAAAGATGCCGACGGTAAAAAAATTAACCCCGAAGGTTACAAAGATTACCGGAAAATTCTTGAACGGAATGATATTGACGTGGTGTCTGTTGTAACAGTCGATCACTGGCACACGAAAATTGCCATCGAAGCACTCATGGCTGGCAAACACGTTTTCTGCCAAAAACCGTTGACGTTGACGGTTGAAGAAAACCAACTCATTCGTGCCGCCGCCAAGAAATACGGCAAAGTGTTTCAGGTGGGAACTCAGCAGCGAAGCGAAAAAGAACGCTTTATGACCGCAATTCTTATGATACAAAAAGGTCTTTTAGGTAACATTAAAAAGATTGTCTGTGACATCGGCGGTTCGCCGGTTTGCAATCCGATTCCCCAAGCGGAAATTCCAACCGAATTGGATTACGAAATGTGGTCGGGACAAGTTCAGGTCTATGATTACATCGCAACAACCGAGCGGGCAGGAAATAAGAATTGGCCCAAAAACAGCCGAACACATTACGAATATCGTTGGTGGTACGAATATTCCGGCGGTAAATTCACCGACTGGGGCGCACATCATATTGATATTGCACTTTGGGCAATTGATCAACTCGGTGAAGGTCAAGGACCGGTTCGTTTCAATCCGCTTCTCGCCGAACATCCTGTGCCGTTCAAAGACGGTTATCCGACGGAAACAAATCGTTACAACGTGTCACACAAATTCGATATCGAATGTCAATTTGAAAACGGAATTGTGATGAATGTGGTTAGTAACAGCCCGGACGGTAACGGAATTGTGTTTGAAGGAACCAAAGGAAAAATTCATGTTAGTCGCGGGAGGATTAAAGGAAAACCGTTTGAAGAAATCGGCGGAAAACTCACCGAAAAAGGTGGTTCCGTTTCCTACAAGGATATGCCGGAACTCCAAAAAGTTTTGCCGGAAGAAGATTATGTAAAACTTTACAAAGGCAAACCGCATGAAGGACACAAACAGAATTTTGTCCGTTGTATCCGTGAAGGCGGTTTACCGGTTTCCGATGTTTATTCGCATATTCAAGCGATGAACACGTGCCATCTTTGCGGTGTTGCGGCACGATTGGGCAGGGAAGTTCAATGGGATCCGAAAACCGAAAAAACCGGCGACGCCCAATCGCAATCCTTTCTCGCCAGAGAACAACGTAAAAGTTACGAAATTCCGCGAGTCTCGTAACAATCAACTTGAACTGGGGGGTGTGGTTCTAGCCAGCCCCCCAGTATGACTGCTGTTCCGTTTTCCGCATCAATCCGGTAAATCGTTGCAAAAAAATATTTATTGTTCACTAATGATACCCGAAGTAATACTTTATACGGACGGCGCGTGCAGCGGCAATCCTGGTCCTGGTGGTTGGGGATTTATCCTTCGTCATCCGAAAAGCGGTAAGGAAATAGAACGTTCCGGCGGTGAAGCGGCAACAACAAATAATCGTATGGAAATGCTTGCGGTTATTGAAGGTCTCAAAACGTTGACCAGACCGACCAGTGTTGAATTGATTAGCGATTCGAAATATGTTCTTCAGGGACTTGAAGAGTGGATGCCGCGTTGGAAAGCCAACGGCTGGAAACGTAAAACACGCGAACCGTCTTCCCCGCTCAAAAATATTGAACTTTGGCAGGAACTTGACCGCCTCCTCTCGCAACATCAAATCAAATTTACGCACGTTAAAGGTCATGCCGGTCATCCCGAAAATGAACGTTGCGATAAACTCGCCGCCAACGCCGCCAAACAATTTCGACATCGTTAATTGTGAAGAAGGATCGCCAACCTGATTATTGATATAAATAAATAGGTAAAATTTTTCAGTGAAATTTTCGTTAAAATTTGTAAAAGTAGGCAATCATAAGGTGGGCAACCTTTTGTAGGTGGGCAACCTTTCGCTGAAAGGTCGCGTCGGCGTACTCGCCGACTGTGAATTAGATT
>JAISBG010000181.1 GCA_031266315.1 Planctomycetaceae bacterium
TCGGCGGAGACTTCTCCATCAATAACCGCACAAAATTGTTCGTCGATTACGACGTCGACCTCGGTGAACATGCCAATACCCACTCAGGACAATTCGGGTTCGTTAGAAAGTTCTAAAAACATGAGCAAACGCTTGACGGACAACACAAAAAATGATTGGGAAATTGACGAAAAACGGGAAAAACAATTAATATCGCTTGTTCAAACTACTTAACTCATGTTACGCAAGGGGCGGTAGGATTGCAAGTTTTCCTTCGCCCTGCAAGGGCAATGCGTAACAACCCACCGCAACGCGGTGGGTTAAGACACGTTAATAAATTCGCCCTGTAAGGGCAATGGATTAAAATTGCTCCTCTGTTTTGCATTGCCCTTTCAGGGCGATTGTTCGGGAGGGACTTACCCACCGCGTTGCGGTGGGTTAATACGCGTTGCCCCTAAAGGGGCGGAGGAAAAACTTGCTATCCTAATGGACATCAAAATTCCGACTTTTTTACCTACGGTGCGTAACATGAGCTACTTAAATTACCAACCGCCCTCTAATACTGTTTCGGGATTTTTATTGCGTTTTCAAAATCCGGACGGCATGGCGTCCGCTTCGGACGGCACCTTCCAGCGTGGCTGGCAATTTCGTTTGCGTCCAATCTCCGGCTAAAACGAGATTATCAAAAGGTGTTTCGGATTCGGGACGCTCCAAATAAACAACAGGATTAGGCGAAAAAACCGCTTCAAAATGAGTGGTTACACGATGAAACAGTAATTGTGTTGCTTCGTTTTGAAAAGATTGAACAAACGTATTTCGGAGTTGCTGCACTATCTGTTCCACCAGTCTAAAACTTCCACGCGACGTAAATTCGTGTTCGGAAAGAAGACGATGCGAAGCACTAATCACAACATTATGATAAATACCTTTATTATTTGTTTCGTGATTGTTTTCATTGTTTTGCCCATGTTTTCGTGGACAAAACAAAAATTGTCCCGGTCCGCCAAGTAATGCGGAATGGAAAAACCCGTCAGGTAATAAACGGCGATTGAACCAAAGATGAATTGTTGTAATAGACCCCGGCTCAAAACGTTCTAAGGCGAGTTGTTCGGCGTAAGGTTCCAGATCGGAATTGGTCATTATCTCGCGAAACTGCGACAACGGCACCGCCAAAAGATAATAATCAAACGACCATCTGGAACCATCCGCTAATTCCAAAGCACAAATTCTCGGATTGGCGTATTGTTGTTGCGTGTCGTCGTCATTACTGCTGTTGTTGTCGGACAAAAGATTGGGGTCTGTTTGAAATTCCCAGCAAAACCGTTTAACTCGTTTAAGAAAATGAAGTTCAATTCCGCGATTCCGTAACTGTTCAGCGGTAATTTCGTGATAAATTGTCCGCAAGGGAATTGTCGGAATGTGAAAAGTTGTTGCCTGATGTCCGGCAAGGAAACTGTCCCGAATGATTTGTCGAACAGCCTTGAAACAGACATGTTCAATACTTTCACTCAATGTACTGAGAATAAGCGGAGCCCAAAATTTTTCGATGGTATTGGCGGAAACTTTTTTTGTGTTGAGCCATTCGGCAAAAGTTTCCGGTTCAGATTCTTTTTTCTGCGAACCTAGTTTTCGCAATAACAAACCAGTCGTGAAACGCTCTTTAAGAGAAAGAAATGGAAAAGTCAGAAAAGCAGGAAAAAATTGCCAACGGTTTGGCAACCATGTTGCGGGAGTCAAAATTCCATGTTTGCCGTCAATTTGAGCGAAGGGAATCGTGTTTTTTTGTTCAAAAAATTCGGTCAGACCGAGTTGTCGGTTTAAGTCGAGCAATTCGGTACAACAACCAAGTGCAATATGTTGTCCGTTATCGATCCATTGACCGGTATTGGGTTCAAACATAGAGGCAGCGCGTCCGCCAAGAACGCGTGATCGTTCAAAGAGAGTTACTCGAAATCCGTTTTTCGACGCGGATTCTGCGGCGGCAATTCCTGCCAATCCGCCTCCAATAATCGCTAATGACGGATAAACTCTTTGTTCAGGGGTTGATAGGGAACTCAATGGGGTAAACTTAAAAATAAATCATTGAAAATAGACCATTGAACGGCAATTTTTGAAAACAAGAAACAAGAACCATAAACGCCCGCTAGGAAAAAGCAATAAAACAGACAATTTTTGATTTCCGATTTTTCGATTTTCAATCATCCATTCCAATATGATATTACAATATTTTCTCGAAAAAAAACAGTCCAAGTATCTTTTTTCGTGTAGTTTTTCGGGATTTTATTTTGGAAATGGAAATTTAAAGCGTGTCTGTGTCTGCCCCCCGATTTACAAACGAAGCCGATTTGATACACTAAGAAAATCTTGTTAAGAAGATTTTAAGAATTTTATAAATTTTTTATAAAAGATTTATAAAAAGATTCAAAGGCGGCGTAGCTCAGTTGGTTAGAGCAGCGGAATCATAATCCGCGTGTCCGGGGTTCGAGTCCCTGTGCCGCCAATGTGAAAGGAATAATTCTGACGTTGAACAGAATTATTCCACTGCTAACTTTACAAATTGCTTCCATCTCCCTTTCTACAAAAGTATCTACACATCTTTTTGACATAATAGGCGCTATAGATAAAATTATAGGCAAAATAGATAAAACAAGTTCCAAGTCCCTATGAATTTTTTTTGAAAAAAGTTCCGAAAACTCATCAAATTGCTATTGGCACATATATTTGAAATAAAAAACATGTCTTTAATTGTTTT
>JAISBG010000218.1 GCA_031266315.1 Planctomycetaceae bacterium
TATTCGGACAAACTCAAAAATAATATATGGTATCAACTAAAACTCGTTATGGATGCAAGGGGACATTCCGCAACATTATTTCTGAACAATAAAAAAGTTGATTCGGCAAAACTGAATCCGTTAATTTCCTATTTTTCCATCGGAACACCCGTTATTGCCAACGGGAATCATAAAACATTCAAAGGGTTAATCGACGAAATAGCCTTCACGCTCAAACCGTTTCATGATATTGTAACTATTGATCCGCGAAATATTGCACAAGGAATAGAAATCACACACCATGAACTTTATGCCGATCAGCCGTTAATTGTTGTTACGCCTAAAGGAACTTGGGTTTGTTGTTTAACCGTTGCTCCCGGCGGTGAAGGAAGTCGCGGTCAACATGTTGTTGCTGTCCGCAGCACCGATGGCGGCAAAACTTGGGGTGAAGTAATCAATATCGAAACAGGACACGACGGCGGCGGATACGTGATGCCGCTTGTAACACCGTCAGGACGAATTTATGGATTTTACAATCCGCCGCACGGAGGAGAAAAACCGCCCAAAAATAATGAAATTCAAGGATATTTTTGTTATAAATATTCAGACGACGACGGTCAAACATGGTCAAAACGTTATTGGCTTCCGATTCGCCGTTCCGCATGGGATTTACAGCAAAAAGCAATTGATGACAAAAAAGGAATCTGGTGTTGGGGCATTGCCAAACCAATCATCGAAAATCACGATGTTTTCTTTCCTTTCGCCATTACCGACGGTGTTGATGGAAAAGGGGCGGGGTGGATTGCGCACAGTAATAATATTCTTACAGAAAATAATCCCGACAAAATTCATTGGGAAATCCTGCCGGAAGGACGTCAGGGAATCTATAATCCAGACTTTGAACCAACACAGGAAGAACATTGTCTCTTGCCGATGAATCAAAAAGATTCTTTCGTTTGTGTGTACCGGACTCGGCTCGGTTTTCCGGCAATTTCGTACAGTAAAGACCGTTGCCGGAGTTGGAGTCTTCCTGAAAAAATGACCTACGCCAATGGTCGCGTTGTCCGGCATCCTCGAGCCTGTCCCATGATTTGGAAATGTGAGAACGGTAAATATCTTTTCTGGGGACACAATAATTCTCATAAATCGTTTGAAAATCGTAACCCTATCTGGATCAGCGGCGGAATCGAACGGAATGGAAAAATTTATTGGTCGCAACCGGAAATATTGCTCTATGCCGATGATCCGAAACTCAGAATGAGTTATCCCGACCTCATCGAAGATAAAGGAGAATACTGGATTAGTGAAACGGAAAAAGAATTGCCGAGAATCCATAAACTTGACAAAATGTTACTCAATGCGATTTGGAACCGTGTCGAAAATGATTTAGATAACAAAAAATCTCCGGTGAGTCAATTGGGACTGGTTTTGGAAACATCACAACAAAATGCGGCTTTTCCCGAAACATCAGCGAAACTTGTTGACGGATTAACACTCGATATGGAGATTGATTCCAAAGGACTTTCTGTCGGCGAAATTCTTTTGGACAACCGCAAGGAAAACGGTGATGGATTGGCGGTTACTGTCGGCGAAAACGGAACTTTTCGTTTCGAAATGAATGGTGATGATGTTTTCGGTAACCGACAGGAAATTTCTTGGACTTCTGATATATCACAACTAAACGGTTTGCTCCAGAAAATTACCGTCATTATCGACAACAATCCGCGAATCATCAGTTTCTTCGTCGATGGTCAAATCAATGATGGGGACGGAAAACGAGATATTGGTTGGGGACGCTTCCGGCTTGCTCCAAAAAATCTGTCTGGAAACAATACACTAAAAATACATCCCGCTATCAAGAAGTTACGAATTTATAACCGTCCTCTTCATATTTATGAACTTTAGGTGATAATAAATTTTACAATATTACAATTATTTTCAAACTTAACAAACCAATAACCATGAGAATTTTAACTTCACTATTTTGTTTTTTACTGTTCGTTTATTCGGTAACAGCTTCTGAAATTGTTGTCTTAACGGAGGCTTTCGAAAAACAACCCAACCAATGGATCACTCTTGAAAATGGTTTCAAAGGAAACGCCGGTTATTTCAACGGTGAAACACCTTTGGCGTTCAGCGGGAATTTCAAAGTAACTCATCTTGAAATGGAACTTGCTTTCAAAGCGGAAAATCTTCAGGACTCAGGAATTGAACCTCCTGATTGGCTGCCGATTTTTCGCACTTCATGGCAATGGGAAGCAGGAATGTTTCAAATTGCCATCATCAAAGAAAAGTTCGCCTTACATTTTCATAACGGCAATACAAAACGTATTCGAATCGAATCGTCTCCGTTAGAAAATAAATGTTGGTACAAAATCCGAATCGTTCTTGATACACTTTCACATAAAGTATCCGTATTTTTGAACGATAAAGAAATCGGCTCTCAGGAAATAGATACGAAAATTCCTTATTTAAGTATCAACGCACCAATACTCGGAGCAATCAATCAACCTAAAGGTATTGCTTTCAAAGGTTTAATGGATGAGTTCGAACTGACAATGACAACCACTTCACCGCGCGAAAGTGATGATCCCAGAAATATCGTTAAAGGAAACCGGATTCCCTGCGAATTGTATTGCGATCAACCGTATATTATTGTTTTGGAAAATGGAACGTGGGTTTGTACCATGACCACAGGTCGCGGGCATGAAGGAAATAAAGGACAACATGTTGTTGCAACACGTAGCACGGATCAAGGTAAAACTTGGGGACAACTCATTGATGTCGAACCGGCTGGAGAAACTGCCTCCTCATGGATTGTACCATTATTGACTTCCTTCGGACGAATTTATGGTTTTTATATCTATAACGGAGATGAAATCAAACTTGGACGTGATGATACACACGGCTGGTATGCGTACCGTTATTCCGATGACGGCGGTTTAACATGGTCAAAACGTTACAGAATTCCAATACGGCGCACGGCTTGCGATACGTTGGAAATTGAAGGAAAACTCGTTCAAATGTTTTGGGGAATCTGTAAACCGCGTATCGAAAAAACTAACGTTTATTTCGCTTTTTCAAAATTAGGTAAATATTTTCTCGAACAAGGGGAAGGCTGGATATTGTACAGTAACAATATAATGACAGAAAAAGACCCGGAAAAAATTCATTGGGAAATGCTGCCAGACGGCGATCACGGAATCCGCCGTCCCGAATACGGCAGCGTGCAAGAAGAACATAATATCGTTCCTTTGGATCAAAAAGATTCTTTTATGTGCGTTTATCGGACAACAATGGGTTTTCCCGCCTGTTCGTATAGTTATAACGGTTGCAAAAATTGGAGTCTTCCTGAACCGATGATTTATGCTACAGGAAAAATCATACGGCATCCGCGTGCCTGTCCGATGATTTGGAAAACCGAACCCGGCAAATATCTTTTCTGGTGTCATAACAACGGCGGAAAATCATTCGAATACCGAAATCCGGCGTGGCTTTGCGCCGGATTGGAAAGAGACGGAAAAATTTATTGGGGACAACCGGAAATCGCTGTTTATTCCGATGAACCGGAACTTCGGATGAGTTATCCTGATTTGATTCTTGTTGACGGAAATTACTGGATTTCCGAAACACAAAAAGAAATCGCACGAATACATCAGATTGATGCGGCAATGCTTGAGGGGGCTTGGAAACGACTCGCCGACGAACTGGACAACAAACCGTCATCGTTGACTCAAAACGGTCTTATTTTCGAAACAAAAGAACATCAAATTATTTTTCCCGCTGTTGCACAGAATGCTTTGAAACAAAAAGGATTTTCGCTCGATTTTGTAATTGATGTACCGGAAGGCGGATTTAAACCGGAAACACCTTTAATTGATAACCGTGATGCCGACGGCAAAGGGTTGGTTGTTCTCGCCAAAGAAAATGGAAGTTACGCAATTGAAATCGTCGGCAGTTCAAAAGAACCTCGTGATGTCATTTCGCAAATTTTTGATTCGAATCTGTTGGTAAGCGGAAAACATTGTATTACAATTATCATTGAAGCGGCTCCGCAACTGATTTTATCAATTGCCGACGGTCAATATGTTGACGGTAACGGTAATCGTGTTTTCGGCTGGGGACGTTATTTCAACACGCCGGGTCAATTAGACGGAAGCGGTTCAATAATATTGGTACCGGAAATCAGCGTTCTTCGGTTTTATGATCGTCCTTTGAAAACATTCGAAGCAACATCAAATCAGAGTATTCGTTAAGAAAATAAAACAAAAACAAAAATTCATTTGCGTTTTACCAATTCCTACGTGAACGCCAAACCATTTTTTGAAAAAGATCTTATGGGATTAACAAAACAAAAACTTCGTGAAGGATTGCCGGTTTATGGGGGGTGGGTGATGATTGCTCATCCGTCCA
>JAISBG010000240.1 GCA_031266315.1 Planctomycetaceae bacterium
CATTGCCCTTGCAGGGCGGAGGAAAACTTGCAATCCTGCTGATTTACCATACCACTCGCTCCATCTCCTGAGAGATGGAAGGGTCGCACCGGTTGAGTTTTTATTGACTTTTTTACCATTCCATACCGAGTTGATCCATAATAAACGTCCAAATATCGGCGGATTCTTCGATTCGTTTACTGATTGGTTTACCGGCTCCGTGTCCGGCTTTGGTTTCAATTCGGATCAACACGGGATTTGGGCTCGAACTTTTCGCTTGCATTTCCGCCATGAATTTGAACGAATGCGCCGGAACCACTCGATCATCGTGATCCGATGTTGTTACCAAAATTGCCGGATAATCAACACCGGACTTAATATTGTGCAGCGGCGAATAACGAAACAAGTATTCAAACATTTCCTTGCTTTCTTTACTGGTTCCGTAATCGGTTGCCCACGCCCAGCCGATGGTGAATTTATGATACCGTAACATATCAAGAACTCCCACCTGTATGACCGCCGCCTTAAAAAGATCAGGCTTCTGTGTAACCGACGCACCCGTTAATAGACCGCCATTTGAACCGCCTTGAATTGCTAATTTTTGCGGTGAGGTGTAATGTTCTTTGATTAAAAATTTTGCCGCCGCCGCAAAATCGTCGAACACATTTTGTTTCTGTAATTTCGTACCGGATTGATGCCAGTTTTCGCCGTATTCACCGCCGCCGCGCAAAACCGCGTGGGCGAAAATGCCGCCGTGTTCCAGAAACGGTACCCGATAAGGGGAAAACGCCGGACGAACACTGATGTTGAAACCGCCGTAACCGTAAAGTAAAACCGGATTATTACCGTTTTGCAAAACTCCTTTTTTGTACGTCAAAAACACGGGAACCTTGTTTCCTGCGGAGTTTTCGTACCAAACACGTTCCGTTACATAATTTTCCGGTTTGAAATCAATACCGGACGGAAATAACTCGGAATGTTTGCCGGTTTCAATATCGCAACGATAAATGACCGTAGGATACAGATACGAAGTGAACGACTGAAAAAATTCCGTTTCGTCTTTATTACCGGAAAAACCGGCAACTCCAAGTGTCGGCAATTCAATTTCACGAAGCCTTTTTCCTGTTACATCATAAACGTACACACTTTTCGCCGCATCGTTTAAATAAGTTGCGATAAACTTGCCGCCGATACAAACAACATTTTGAAGCAAGGAATCGGATTCAGGAATAATATCGATCCAATATTCCGGTTGCGGTTTTTTCGGATCAACAGCAACAAAACGTTTGTTCGAAGCGTTCCGGTCGGTCAGCAAATAGAAAGTACCATTCAAAACGGTAACAACTTCCTGTTCCGAATGAAAATCTTGTACAATTGTTTGAAATACGGCGTCTGGTTGCGTGAGATTCTTAAATTCCAGCGTGTTACCGTAAGTCGATTCGGTTTCGTAAACAAAAAGATAATGTTGTTCTTGATCGGTTATTGCGTTACGGTTTCGGAGCGGATGTTCGCGGTCTTCCCGAATCAAAAGGTCGTCTTTTTGATCTGTATTGAGTTGATGGAAAAAAATCTTGTGATTCTCATTTTTTGCGGTTAATTTTTCGCTTTCCGGCGGAGCATCGTAACGGCTGTAATAAAAACCGTTGCCATGCCAGGCAATATCGGAAAACTTAACCCAATCGAGTTGATCCGACAATTTTTCGCCCGAATCAATTTTCAGAACATTTATTTCCATCCAATCCGACCCGCTCTGAGCAAGAGAATACGCCAGATAAGTTCCGTCTTTGGACACAACCGCATTTTGTAAACTAACAGTTCCGTCATCGGAAAGTTTGTTTGGATCGAGTAAAATTCGCGGTTTTGCTTCCGGTGTATCAAGAATATACAATACCGATTGATTTTGTAACCCATTGTTTTTAAAGAAAAACCGCTTGCCGTTCCGGTTCCAAGGTAACGAATATTTCGGATAATTGACGACTTCCGTTAATCGTTTTTGAATATTATTACGAAACGGAATTGCGTTGAGATATTTTTCGGTCAATTGATTTTCCGCGTTGATCCATGCGGTTAATTCCGGCGTATCGTTTGTTTCCATCCAACGATACGGATCGGCAACCGTTGTTCCGAAATATTCTTCCTGTTGCTCCAAACGTTTCGGCTTCGGATAATCAAAATCATTTGCCAATAAATTTGCCGACAAATTCGACACCAAAATTGCCGTCAGCATGACAGCAAAGAAAATATTCGTCCGAAAATAGATAAAAAAATAAAACATTGTCATCATTCTGCACTTTCCTAAAACTGTGGTGAAACAAACATGAACGAATCCTTATTTTATACATTTTGCTAAAACCTGCAATTAAGTTTAATGTAATTTTTTGCCGATTCCATTGGATTAACGGTTGCCCACCTCAAAAATGCCAAGCGCGGTGGGCTATTTATCAAAAGTTTCGCTGAAAGGTCACGTCGGTGATAGCTGACTGTGAATCTGATTAACAATGGAAAACTATGTTGCCTTCCATTTTGGAGTCAATAACGACTCAACCGGCGCGACCCTTCAGCGAAGGGATCGCCCACCTGATGATTGCCTCCCTTTAACTATTGGTAGGAGACACCTAATCCGGTAGAATCAAAGATTGACGTTTTTTAGATTGGCAGAGTGGTCAACGGGAGTAATTGTGACAGAATCAAAACAATGAGGAGACCGGAAAATCCCAATAAAATGAGTCCGATTGTCCATGTTTTCAGTGCGTCCGTTTCACGAATACCGCCCATGCGGCAGAAAATCCAAAAACCGCTGTCGTTCATCCAACCGGTAACACAAGAACCAAGACCAATTGTTACGGCAAGATATGCCGGATGGAACGGTAATACGGTAGAATCTTTTACTATTCCGGCAAAAATTCCGGCGGAAGTAATCATGGCAACCGTGCTGGAACCTTGTGCTGTTTTGATTATTGCTGTAACCGCAAATGATAAAAGCAGCAAGGAAATTCCAGTCAAGGCGGTTTCGTCCTGAAAACATTCTTCAATCCGTTCACCAATTCGTGCCGCACGAAGCATTGCCCCAAACGCACCGCCTGCCGACGTAATCAAAATAATCATTCCGGCACTGAAAATTGCTGTTTCGATTCGGTTGCTTAATTCCTGCAATGAAAATTTACGGACATGAGACAATACACCAATACTGATAATTGCCGCAATAATCAATGCCATTTGCGGATCACCCAAAAGCCGGCAAAGATTTTTGACAACAAGCCAATCGTCATTCCAAACAAGAACTTTCGATTTATCGAGCATTTCAAGTACCGATTGCAAAGAAATGAGAAAAACCGGAACAAGAATCGGCGCAAATGACCAAAATAACGAAGGAGAAGGATTGGTTTCAGAAATCGTTGAAGTCTGATATTTCTGATGTTCCGGTTCTGTATTTTCGTGTTCTTGTTTCGTATTTTCGGGTTCATCTTCAAAATGGACATCAGGACAAGGCAGCAAGCGGTTCATTAAAAAAGCAATTCCAAGTGCAAACGGAGCCGTCAAGGCTGCGACAAAAAGTGAAACAATTAAAAGTGATCCCAAAGGAATGTTCAATGTTGCTGCCGCGATTACCGGAGCGGGTGCCGGCGGCGTCAAGGTGTGAGTTAATGTTGCGCCAAGTCCGATTGATAAAAGATAAAGAATGTAATTCTTCTTCATCATTTTATAAAGAGAACGGGCAATCGGAACAAGTAAATAAAATGTTGTATCATAAAAAATCGGAATCGACAAAATGAAACCGCTGGTCAAAAGTGCAGCCGGTATTAGTTTTTCTCCGAAAAGGCGGCGAAGCATTGTAACGATTCGGTCGGCACTGCCGCTGTCGAGCATACATTTTCCGATAATCGCTCCCATTGCAATAAGAATACTGATATTTCCGGCAGTTGTTCCGAATGCCAAACAGAGTTCTTTGATATGATTGTCCCAAAATTGTCCGGGTTTAAGAGGTGTCATAAAACTCACAAGCATTGCCGCCGCAAGGAGTGACAGAAAAGCGTTCACCCGCAAAAAAACCACCAATCCGACTACCGTCAGAATTCCAAACAAAAGAATAAGCAACGGATCAATCATCATAAAAATAAATCGAAATAGGGGTAATAAGGTAGCAATCTGAGGTGGGCAATGTTTCGCTGAAACATTGCGTCGGCGATAGCCGACTTGTCCCTGTTAACGGCTGGCAATTTGATTCCAAAACCATTGGCAACACTAATTGCCGTCGTTAGTCTAATTCACAGTCGGCGAAAATAGGTGGGCGATCCCTTCGCTGAAGGGTCGCGCCGGTTGAGTCATCATTTTGCCGGAGTTAATCTGATTCACAGTCGGCGAGTACGCCGACGCAACCTTTCAGCGAAAGGTTGCCCACCTGATGATTGCTTACTTTTAACAAATAACAAAAATTCCGCATGTGAACTCTCCACTATCAACTCTCCACTAATGTTTTGCGTTTAACTCTGCATGAAGACGTTCAATAGCAATCCTCCATTTGAAAGGGAGGCGAAAAACATTCCTGAATAGTCATAAATCGTGTTGACCAAAGGAATTAAATTTGTTATTCGTCTTTCCACCGTAGTGATCATTAAATAATTTTAGTGGTTATGGTTGTTTGTTTTTGGGGGTAAAACCCAAAAAAAGCACGAGAGATTTTTTTATTTCCCGTGAAATTTTTTTTATCTCCCGTGAAATAGTTTTCATTTCTCGTGAAATGGAGTCTGTTTCTCGTGATTTTTGCCTAATTTTTCTCGTGAAAAGGGGTTCACTTCTCGTGAAACAGGTTTTATTTCTCGTGAAATAGAAAAAATCTCCCGTGAAATAAAAAAAATCTCCCGTGTAGTTTCCGCGTTATTGAATCAATCTGATTCTACCGGATTAGGTTTTTTCCACCGGAACAATCAAATAATTGTAATATCTCATCGGCGATCATCAAGTAGGCAATCTGTTAATGGCTGGCAATTTGATTCCAAAACAGTTGGCAATATACTACTTGGCGGTATTTAACCGACCCAAAGAGTCGGTTAAATACCTGTTAAATAGTTCTAACATTCCCGTGTGCGCGACCAGCGCAACCGCCGGACGATTAATCGTCATCGGCTGGTTCTTGAAAGAGTGTTTCGAGAATCCGGGTGTTTCGTTCAATAGTTAGAATGGCGCGTTGTGTTTCCACGCCGTCACTTCCTTCCGCTTCCATTGGAAAGACGTGCCGTTTTTCGGGAAGCACGAAACGAACCCCAAAAGAACCGTCCGGTTGAACTTTGATCGGTTCATTCCGAATTGTTACCTGAACACTTGGGTCTGTCTTACCGTGAACAATAACATCAACATCAATATTAAAAAGAAAATTCCGACGTGTTTTTTCTGAATTTACTCCTTGATGTTGTGAAGCACGGTAACGTGAAAGAAGCGGAGCCGACATGGGACGATGTAATTGTTCCTCAAATATTTTTTTGAGTTCCTGATTATTGCTGTCGCCGCCGCTTAATTTGTAAATCCGCCCCAAATCTTCCGCCACACCGCGCCAATTGCCGTCAAGATTATCCAGCTCGTCGATAACCTGTTGCTGGGGAGTTTCAACGGTGTTGCTGGAAACGAGAGAATAAAATTTCTTTTCCCGCGAGATATAACCAAGTTCAATCTGAAACGCCGAAGGCGGATCCACCACATCCAAATACCAGTTATTCACACCGCCATGAATCAGAATATCACGAACAAACAACCGTTTCGGTTGTGACATTCCGTCGGATTCCAAACGGAAAAGGCGAATTATCGGCAAGGACGTATGCCAGAACATACCCAAAGCAACTTTGGCACGTTCTACGGTTCGGGCTGTTATTTCCCAAAAAGCGTGAAGCCAAAATGAATCCCGAACCAACAAAACAAGCCGATCCGTTCGTCCTTCATCGGAGTGTGTGCTAATATCGCGCCGGAGTTTTTTCCGATATTGAGAGGCAATTCCTTGATCTTTGCGAGGTTCTACGGCAACCAAAACGGTGTTTTGTTTTCGTGGAATTTCTTTTTTAACATCCTTTTTAGCCTCTTTCGTATTGGATGTGGAGGAAGCGGATTTTGTGGGCGGTGTTTTGCGGGAAGGTTTAGAATTAGAAGAATGAGAAGAATTAGAAGAAAGTGTTTCGGCAAGTGGTTGTTTTGGGGACGGTTTTGAAGGTGATTTGGGTAATGGTTTTGGTAACGGTTTGGGAGACGGTTTCGAGGAAGGCGAAACTGTTTTTTTCACTTCTGTTTTCTTTTTATTTTCAACTTTCTTTTTTTCTACTGTTTTCTTTTTTTCTGGTGTTGAACTGGGTTTGGATGCTGTTGTTTTTTCCAGTTTGGCAAGTCGCGGCAAAATCAGTTCCCGACCGATTTTGGTGCGTGCTTTTAGTGCCAAAGCATTGATGAGTTCATCTTTGCGCATTTTGTGCCAACTGAAAACAGAAAGTTCTTTCGCAAGAGCCCCTAATTCTTTGGCTGTCAATAAATTAAGTTTTGTCGAAATTGTCACGACGATCTCCGCTCCATTAAGTTGGCAGTATTGATAACCCTATCGGTTACGCTGTTAAAACAGGCTAAAAACCCAAAATAGCAAGAATAACCAAAACAAACATTATACGCTAATTAAGGATTTTAAAAATGAACTTTGATAATATACCAAAAAAAGAAAGAAAAACAACTATCCGCTCTCCATTGTTTTTAAAATAATCCTAAATCCCGATAATGGAATTAAAAATTTGTAAAGATAAGGCGTTCATAGGTGGGCAACCTTGGTGGGGGCTTACCTTTTGGTTGCCTGCCTTTAACGGAAATTCTATTGAAAAATTACCAAAAAAATTTTTGAACAATTTTTTTCGTTTATCGTAATATCGTTTAATGGAAAAAAAGGTCGGAAGGTCTGACCTTTGCGAAAAATCCGAATCTTCAATATTTATTTTGAGAGCAAAAAAATGAAAACGCCTAGAAAATCAATCGTAAAATTGTTTTTGGGAATGGTCATCTTAATATTATCGGCTTGGTTTCTTTACGCCGACGCCGAAAATAAGGGGACGCAAAGTCCGCCGGAACCCGACCAAAATACAACCACTCTCGCTCCGGCTTCTTTTTGGATCGGTGTTCAGGTTGCCCCTGTTCCCGATATTTTTCTTTCCCATTTCGGAGCAAAAAAAGAAAATTCCAGCAGAGTTGTTGTTGAACAAGTTGTTGCCGACAGTCCGGCGGCTCAATCCGGTTTGAAACGCGGAGATGTGATTCTTCAATTCGCCGGAAAAGAAATCAATACGCTTCATGATTTGGTTGGTCAAGTTTCCGAAGCAAAAGAAACAACAAAACCAATTCAAATTATTCGCGATGGAGCAAAAGTTGACCTAAACATTACACCTGCACCGCGTCCGGCGGAATCAATGGCGGTACAAGGAAATCCGATGTTTCGCGGTCGTTCGATGATGCCCCAACCGTTGTTGCCGCCGCCCGGAATGAAGTTGGGACCGGATGTTTGGATTGGTCCGCGTGACCCGCAAAAAATGATGCGCGAAATGGAAGAGTATTTCCGTCAAATGCAAGGCGGCGTCGATAGTGATCAACTCTTGATTTTGCCGGAACAGGACGAGCAACAGGCGAAAACGTCTTCACCTCTTTTATCTTCCTCTTCAGGAAAACAGATTTCCGTTTCTTCTGTTACCGATAAGGACGGCAAGACGAAAATTCGTGTCAAGCAATTTCTGAAATCAGGTGATTCCACGGAGGAAAAAAATTGGGAAGCCGAAAATATTGACGATCTTCCCGAAGAAATTCGCAACGAAGTTAAAACGTTGTTGGGCGGTTCTATTCCCGGTTAGGAAATCTCTTTTAATTCACTCATGTTCCGCACCGTAGGTAAAAAAGTCGGTTAAATATACATCAACCCAGTAGGATTGCTAGTTTTCCTCCGCCCTGCAAGGGCAATGCGTAACAACCCACCGCAACGCGGTGGGTAACAGCCCTTCCCCAACAATCGCCCTGAAAGGGCAGCGCAAAACGAATTGGCATTGCCCTTTCAGGGCGAAATTGAAGGGTGAGCTTTAACCCACCGCGTTGCGGTGGGTTGTTATGCAATGCCCCTAAAGGGGCGGAGGAAAAACTTGCAATCCTACTGCCCCTTGCGTAACATGAGTTAAACAATCAAAAAATTATCTCTGTGAACTCTGTGGTAAAAAAAGTATTTTTAGAGATGTCCGGTTCTTCTCCTTTCCTTAACCTTTTCCGTGCATCATTCGTTTGAGTTTCGGAGCGAACATCAGGGCAATGACACCGATAATCATGGGAATAATTGCCATAAGAAGGAAAAAGTCGGCGAGTCCTGATTTTGCTCCGAAAAAGAATGTTATGCCGTCGCCGGAACCGAAATAGCTTGCCAGATAACCGGCAAGAATATAAGCGACACTGCTTGCCATGAACCAAACGCCCATAAAAAACGATGCCAAGCGTGCCGGCGCCAACTTTGTAACCATTGAAAGTCCCACCGGAGAAAGACAAAGTTCTCCCCATGTTGCGAAAAGATAACAGAGTACCAACCAATAAGTTGCGGATTTCCCTCCGGTTGCTTTGGCTTCGACGGCTCCCGGAATCATGATCAGAAAACTGGCGGAAACAAGCAACAAACCAAGTGCAAACTTTGTTGGTGTACTCGGTTCAATACCATATCGGGCAAGAGTTATCCAGATTAACGTGAAAATCGGCGCAAAAATCACAATACTAAAGGCGTTGACGGATTGATACCAAGTTGCCGGAAAGGTGAAGGCTTCCGCTTTGGGAGTAAAATTGTTGCCGAAGTTGTCTTCTATTTTTTTCAGGTTTGCAATCGCATCGGTAATATCTTTGTATTCATTACTATTCAGACGTTCTTTCAATCCGGGGGCTTTTTCGGAAAAAAAATGCTTCAATTTTCCAACAGCACCGACAATCTCTTCATATTCTTGATCGCCGAAACGGATTTTTAATTGGGCGGCTTTTCCGGTTAGGATTTTTTCCAAATTTTCAACGGCAAGTTTTTCTTCGTCTGCCCACAAACGTTCTTTCAATCCGGCGGATTTTTCACGTAGTTCGGGATAAATTTCTGCAATCGGTTGTTCTTGCTCGGTCTTGTGAAAGGAACACAAACGCCTGAAACGATCACGAAACGATTCGTATTGCGAGGGAAGGATGTTGCCGGTTTGCGTCAATTTCTCCGCCTGATTTTCCAACGCTTCAAGCCGGACAATAATCGATTGATACTCGACAATCGTTTCATTGTTCAGATAGAACTTTTTAATAAATGTCGGCGATACATCAATGATTGATTCCGCAATATTGCGGTCGGTATTTTTCTTAGCAAAAATATTCAGTGAAGAACCCGCCTGCTCAAAAGACGCCCAAAACGCAATCACAAAAATTGAAAGTACCATGATTACAAAAATCCGGTCATAATCTTTTTTGTCGAGCGGTCGGGTTTGTTCGTAAACTAATCTTTCGTGAGCCGTTTGTTCTTCGGGAGTCATTTGGGCAAGAGGATCATGTTTTACCGGCGCGTTGCCAATCCCTTTCAAATATTTTTGCCCGAACAGAATAAACGAAATCAGACCGCAAATCATACCCAAACCGGCAATAATAAAACCGTGATGATAACCGTATTTTTCCGCAACTGTTCCGGCAACAAGCGGAGAAAAGAAAGCACCGATATTGATTCCCATATAAAAAATGACAAATGCGGCATCGCGGCGTTGGTCGCCCGGAGCATAAAGTTGACCGACCATAACGGAGATACAGGGTTTGAAAAAGCCGTTGCCCAGAATCATCAATCCGAGTCCGAGATAAAACATCGACAACGCAACCGGATCCGTCATCATGGTAACTTTAACACCGTTGCCAAGACGAATGAGTTCTGTTGCGGCGAGACAAAATTCGCCGAGAGCCATTAGGATTGCTCCGATGATCACACAATACCGTTGCCCGAAAAACCGGTCGGCAATCCAACCGCCTAAGAGCGGCGAAAGATAAACAAGACCGGTGTACCAGCCGTACAATTTATAAGCGTCCGCTTCGCTCCAACCAAATCCGGGCGTATGTTCGCTGGTCGAAACATCAACCAAATAGAGAACAAGAATTGCCCGCATCGCGTAAAAAGCAAATCGTTCCCACATTTCCGTTGTGAAAAGAACCCAAAGTCCTGCCGGATGCCGTGTTGGAAATTTCCGAATATTTTGAGTATTTTTATTCATAGGATTCAATATTGGGTTAATATTTTTGTTATCAGGTTAAAACCTATCGCCGTTTCGCAAATCAATCAGCCGTAACAGTATAACCTTATCTTTCCAAAACACAAGAACAGGAACAGGAGTTAAATAGTTTTGTAGTAAATAGTGAATAACTCCGCAAGATCAATAAGGATAAAACTCAAGAGGTAGGCAACCGTTTGCAGGCAGACAATCTTTTGTAGGTGGGCAACCTGTTAATAGAGGTGGGCGACCTTTCGCTGAAAGGT
>JAISBG010000312.1 GCA_031266315.1 Planctomycetaceae bacterium
GATGACGATTACCGACGCGGAATTTCATTCGATTCGCGATTTGGTGTATAATCGTTTTGGTATTACGCTTTCCGATCAAAAAAAGAGTTTGGTTGTCGGGCGTCTTCAAAAAATATTGCGTCAACATAACTTCAGGACATTCAAACAATATTACGACAGTCTTATTGCGGATAAAACCGACGCGGCAATTAGTGAGTTGGCGAATCAGATTACAACGAATCACACTTTTTTCTTTCGTGAACCGGAACATTTTGATTTTTTCAAAAGTGATATTTTGCCGTGGATGAAATCAGAGCATAACAAACGTCATAACAACGATTTACGAATCTGGTGTGCTGCGGCATCCAGCGGTGAAGAACCTTACACGTTAATCATAACGCTTCTGGAATTTTTCGGTCACGATTATAAAAACTGGGATTGCGGTCTTCTGGCAACCGATGTTTCCGAGAAAGCGTTGACCGCCGCTAAGAGGGGTGTTTACGATGCGACGCGGCTTCAGGGAGTTTCTCCAATGATCATCAGTAAATACTTCAAGAAAATGCCGGAAGGTTTTGCGGTCACCGAACAGGTTAAAAAAGAAGTGACCATACGCCGTTTTAATCTGATGAATAAGACGTTCCCATTCAAAAAGCCGTTTGATTGTATTTGGTGCCGTAATGTGATGATTTATTTTGACGCGCCGACCAAGATTGATCTTGTTAATCGAATGTATCAGCAAACGGTCAACGGCGGTTATCTTCTGATTGGTCATTCGGAAACATTAGGTCGTGATCAAACGCGGTGGAAATATATTAAACCGGCTGTTTACCGCAAGATGGAGTAACCGTTGTCAGTATCGATGCCGATTCGTTTTTTTTGCAAACGCTGCAACCAGATGATCCAAATCGGGGCGCAAAGGGCAGGTCAACTTGTCGTGTGTCCGCAATGCGGTGAACGTCTGACTGTTCCCGATCAATCGGTTGCGCAAGCCGAAACTCTTTATCAGTTTCTGAAACAGAAACGTCTTGCGGGAAAAAACGCCAAAAAAGTTGCGGTTCCGTCGTCATCGCGGCAATCCGCTGAATTGCCGTTACAACATACGATTCAGGAAAAAATTCAGGAAAAAAAGAATGAAGAAATTGATGAAGAGCCGAATTTTTCTTTGGAGGAATTGGACACGGAAGATGTGGATCGTTGGATTAAAGAGTTCTGGACGGTTCACTCAAAAGAAGAACAATTCGTAACAGAACAACCCCGAACAGCAACGACAACATCGGTTCCGTCGTCACCGGTTGTTGCGAACCCAGAAACGACGGCAATAACAATTCGTCATCAGGAAACATGGTTATTGTTTCGGACATGGCTTTTTATTGTATTCCTTTTCGGACTGGTCGGCGGTTTTGGTATTTGTTCGTTTTTTAACGGTTTGCGCAAAAACATTTCAGAAAATGACGGTTCGGCAAAACCGGTTCTGTCGGCGGAACAATTTGTTACGGGAAAATTATATTATCGGGAATTGGATAGTGATCGGGTTCCTGATGCGGATGCGGTTGTCCTACTTTTGCCGTTGGATCGAATACCGACATTTCCGATTTCCGGTACTGGTCTTCGTCCTGACGACAACCACTACTTACCGACAGAGGACAGTGTTCAACAGATTAAAGAAATGGGCGGGGCATTTCAACGAACAGACGCCGACGGTCATTTTTCAATTCAGTACGAAAATCAAGGGCGTTATCTTATTTTAATGATTTCTTCCCACGCCAAACGTTCCGACACTGCGCCGGATGCGGCGGCAATCCGTGAACTGAAACGTTTTTTTCGGAACCCTCAAGAACTTCTGAGCGATTACCGTTTTAACCTTGAAGAATACGAACTTGATCAAGGAAAATATATGATCCGACAAACGTTTTAACGGGATTTTGCGTCCTATCAACATTTCGTCCTTCGCGGAATGAATACTGCAAATGATAAAATTTCGTGATTCTACCGGATTAGGTATTTCATGCCGAAATCGTCCAATATTTCATCGGCAATCATCAGGTGGGCAATCTTTCATAGGTGGGCAACCGTTCGCTGAACGGTTGCGTCGGCGATAGCCGACAGTGAATCAGATTAACGACGGCAAACGGTGTTGCTTTCCGTTTTGGAGTCGAGTAAGACTCAACCGGTGTGGGCAATCTTTCGTAGGTGGGCAACCGTTCGCTGAACGGTTGCGTCGGCGATAGCCGACAGTGAATCAGATTAACGACGGCAAATGGTGTTGCTTTCCGTTTTGGAGTCGAGTAAGACTCAACCGGCGTGGGCAATCTTTCGTAGGTGGGCAACCGTTCGCTGAACGGTTGCGTCGGCGATAGCCGACAGTGTATCAGATTAACGACGGCAAATGGTGTTGCCTTCCGTTTTGGAGTCGAGTAAGACTCAACCGGCGGGGCAATCTTTCGTAGGTGGGCAACCGTTCGCTGAACGGTTGCGTCGGCGATAGCCGACAGTGAATCAGATTAACGACGGCAAACGGTATTGCCTTCCGTTTTGGAGTCGAGTAAGACTCAACCGGCGCGACCCTTCAGCGAAGGGATCGCCCACCTCTTTTCCGGATACCTAATCCGGTAGAATCTGGAAATTTCACTGAATCGTTACAAATTCATTTGTTTCAGCCAATCTTCGCAAAGGCGATTCCAACCGGCGGCGGGACCGTGATTGGTGCGGATTCCGTAACCGTGTCCGCCCTTCACAAAAATATGAAGTTCACAAGGAATCCCAGTTGCCCGAAGTTTCATGTAAAGTTGCACACTTCCCATGGAACCAATCGGATCATCATCACAAATAGAAAGGAACATCGGCGGCGTTTCTTTTGTAATCTTAATGTCTTCTTCAAGCGGAATGTCCACTCGTTTTTGATCGGCTTTTTCCCCCAACGCATAAGCCAAATAAATCGGCACGGCAAAATCCGGTCTCGCACTCAATTCGTCGGCATTGTCAACAGGTTCGTAAATCTTTTCATTGTAGTTGGTTGCAAGCATTAACGTTAAGTGTGCTCCGGCGGAAAAACCAAGAACTCCAATTTTTTTGGCGTTAATTTTCCATGTTTCCGCGTTTTGCCGTACAAGCCGGATGGCGCGTTGTGCATCCTGAAGCGGAGCAAGATGTTTTGGTTGTCCGGCGCGTCGCGGAACACGGTATTTGACAACAACCGCCGTAATACCAAGCGAATTAAGCCAATGAGCAATTTCCGTACCTTCATGATTATACGCCAAAATACCGTAACCGCCGCCGGGAAAAATAAGAACACAAGTTCCTGTCGCCTTTTCGGAATCCGGTTGATACACGGTAAGTGTCGGTTCCGTAACGTTATGAACGCGAATAATCGGCGGCATTTCTTTACCGGGTTCTGCTTTTTCTTCACCAATAACTCCCGCTTTTTCGCCGGGAGCAGAACCTTGCCAAAGTTTTAACTCCGCCGCCGGCTTCTTTGTCAAATTCATGGTCAAAGCACCTTGATAATGAACCTCTTCGGCAATTACGGCAAAAACATAAAAAGAAAAAAACGTTGTGGAAATCGCAAGAAAAAGGAAAGTTCGCATGTTTTTATAGATTGTTAAATGGAAAAAAAAATGTAACCGTCTATTCTTGTTTATGAGTTTCATAGATAGTTACGTAAAAAGGTACAAACAAAACAGAAATTAACCGCGTCGGGCGTCGAATGAAGCGGTTCGGCGCGATTCGATCAACCATGCACGCCATAGGTCTTTGTTGTATTGAAAATTAACTCCGGTAAGTTTTATC
>JAISBG010000486.1 GCA_031266315.1 Planctomycetaceae bacterium
TGTGTGTATGTGAATAAGTAGTGAAAAGTAAATAACAACCGGATAAGACCGATTCACGAACCCGTATTACAAAATCCTATGCAACACCGGTTCCCTCTTATTGGTTATGAACAGGCGTATTGTTCCTGATTTGGCGATTTCTGTCAATCTCAATTTTCCCCGATTTTTTCTAATTCTTCGCGTTATTTCATAAAAAAACACAAAACCAAAACTGTTCATCTTATTTTTCCCTTCTATTTTCACTGCACTTTGTTTCACGGTTGACCAAACTTGGATTAGGGAAGAAGGAACTTTCTTAATTCACTCAGGTGATCGGTATTCAGAAAATCAATACCGTTTTGATTACAAAATTCCCAAAAAATTTTATTGTCTGGAATACCCCAATATCGTATTTTTCTTCCTGCCTGATGAGCTTTTTGAATATGCGTTTTCATAACTTTTTTTTGTTCTTCCGGCATGATACCTTCGCCGCGCCATGTGAACAATGAGTTCCAATCTGCACTAATAACCGGAATAAAGTTACAGGACGTATCGGAGTCCAAATCAGTTATCAATCCGTCCAGTGTTACGTAACGCCGTTCCTTTTCCTGTAACACAAGTTCGACAGGACGATCACCGCTAAGAATAATCAGAATTCCATCAGAAATTTTTGTGTCACCATCGAAACCGGTAATCATTTCATCATATCGCGTCAGTAATTCCTTTAGCTTCGGATAAATTTCACGTCCATCTTTTTTCAGATCAATCCAAAGATAAAAATCCGAAACATTTGGAAAAATTTTTCCGTTGTATTTCCGGTATCGTTCCAGAAGCGGTTTCAGGTAAAGAGATTCTAAAGTCATTTCCGATTGTAATTTGTCACGGGTATGTCCCACAAGCAATTCACCATTTACAAGAAAAATATCCGCTTCCACACTACAAAAACCATTGTCCAGAGCGTCGAAAAGCGGACGTTCATGTTCATAATCATTATGAGAATGCGCTTTCGGTAAAGCGGAAACCTGTGAAAACGCAATTGTAGGAATAGACATCATCAGTACTGACAGGATTAAATAATGTTTAAATTCAAAATAGGACATAAATTTCTTTCTCTAAATATTATAATTATTGTAATGTGTTGAACCTTTCTGCCGGAACAACATGAAAATCCGTTTTTTTTTTGAAGGGATAACAGACGTATATACTTAGTGCCAAGTCCTTTAATTCTTAGCAACTTCTAAAAACCTATTTTTTGACAGGATTTACATGATAAAAAATCAAACGAATAATACCGAACGATCAATAAGTGATTATTTTTGTCGGTTAATCCCGTTTTTTGGTTGAGCTGTTCCAGCCGCTTTTTCGACGATAATATCAAACGTCGTTGTTTCTTCAACATCACATATCAATCCGGAAGTTTCCGTCAAGGCATATTGAGGATCAATTAAAGGAATCGGGAAACCAAATTGATCATTTGTTGCTGCTGCTACTGTCACTTTATAAATATCTTTCCTAATTCCTTTTCTGTTACCTCCAGCCCCCATAATATAGTTACCGTTGGTATCAATATTTCCCGTGTATGTTGCTGTCTCGGAGTGAAACTGAACGGTTCCAAATTTCAGGTGTTCACCATCAGTGTATGTTACCTTTCCTTTCACAGAAATATTTTCGGTACAACCGGAAATCAGCAAAATAGTTAAAAAACACAGGAAGATAATATTATATTTGTTAGTCATACATCTCATAAAAACGAATTCCCTTTTATAGTTTTTCATTCTAAGGTTGAAAATACAGGAAAAAACTCATCCTCCCTCTCTGAAGATGTCTGGAGGATGAGTTGGACATTTTAGTGAATTGAAGTAACTGCACCATCACTTACATCAATCAAATTGATGAAAAGAGTTGTGTTTGTTGTATCGGAAAGTCCGCGTACGGAACCGTCTCCCAAAACAAACAGTATACTTCCGGGGTGAAAAGAGCCGAAAGCATAGGTATATTCTGTAAAATGTTGTCTGTTATCAATCGGATTGTCTTCGCCGTGCAAAGAGGGATTTGTTGTTAATAAGGTTGTTTCGGAAGAAAATGAAACTCCACGTATCATGCCGTATTGACGACCACGTCGCAATGCCCCAAGATAACTACAATCCGCTTGCATTGTTCTTGCATCACTGTTGTTCACTACAATTGGCGAAACATTGGAAGCTTGACATTGTTTGAGACGGCTGGTAGGGGTATGCTTTTCTCCCAGAACAATACAATTGGAAGTTCCATCACTTATCCATGCAAATGAATCTCGTGATGTCCATCCATTATAGGTTGTGCCGGTAAAACCACTGGTACTGCCATCACTTGTAACGCCGGGAACATTAGCAACCCGCAATGCCTGACGAAACTCAGAACCTTTATCAACAAGAATACATTCCCAGTTAGCGTTTCCTGCCGCGTAGGGATCAGTGAAGATCGTCCTGTTACGAAAAACCGGAGCGGCATAATCGGAAATCGGACCAGGCCAACTAACATCACCATCAGGATTTGAATTACCGTTTTCGGCAATTTGGACTTTACTTCTACGACTGGGACATGTAAATCCCGGACCGCCAATCCCTTCTTTTACTGAATCAGGAATGTACGACCACAATTTGACACCAGCCTGAAGTTCAGAAACAGCGTCATTGTTTTTGAAGAAGAAATCAGCACCTTTTTTGCCGGATGTACCGCTAGGTCCATCTTGATCCATATTCATCAATGTATCATAAGCTGTTGTCTGCTCGGCATATGGGTACAGAAATACCGGCCATGCCCAATTGTTACCTTTGATTACCAAAGGTGGAAGTTCTTGTTTGGCATCGTGGAAATTGTGGATTGCCAAACCAAGTTGTTTTAAATTGTTAGCGCAATGCATTCGTCGGGCGGCTTCCCGCGCCGCTTGCACGGCTGGCAACAGAATTGCGATTAGCACGCCGATAATCGCAATCACCACCAGAAGTTCGACGAGAGTAAAGCCGAACGGTGAAGAACGAATGAGTTGTAAGAATTTTGCGGAAAAGTATTGAGAAAACCAACACTCTCCGCTCACATTTCTTAACTCTCCCCTATATACTGCCCCCCCCCCCCACGTTTCCCCATTTTAACATTGGACTTTCCACCGAATTTTTTACCAACTGTTTTACCAAATTGTTCAGAGTGTTT
>JAISBG010000489.1 GCA_031266315.1 Planctomycetaceae bacterium
TGTTGAAATTGAAGTTTTCAGACATTGTATATTTTTAGACGCAATTGACGTGCCAACTGAAACTACGCTTTTCACTTATTTTTCTAACCTGTTTATAATTAACATGTTAAGATAAAAAATTTTTCTCTAAAAATATTACGGTGAAAATAATTAACGTAAATAGCCGGATCATAATGAAACAAAGTGTAGCGAATAGTGTTTCAAACAGATTATTGGGCATCTCTAAAAATACATTAGACAGAGGAATACGAAACTTATGTTGTCTGAAGTCTATTGTAATTATTCCGTAAAATTTTGGAGACCAACGATGATGTTAAAAATCAGGAGGTCTAAACGGTGATTTTTACATTTGGCTTTTTGCCAATTGTTCCTTCAATTCTTTAATTAATTTGTCTTTTTCTTCAAGTGCCTTTTTGTCTTCTTCAATCGTTTTATCTTTTGCTTCAATTGTTTTGTCTTTTTCTTTAAGTGCCTTTTTGTCTTCTTCAATCATTTTATCTTTTGCTTTAATCGTTTTGTCTTTTTCTTTAAGTGCTTTTTTGTCTTCTTTAATCGTTTTGTCTTTTGCTTTAAGTATTTTGCTTTGTTCGGCGATAGTTCGTTCTTTGTCTTGAAGTTCTTTCATGAAATCATCTTCCATTTCCATCTCTGCCTGAACATCCGCACTTTCCGAAGCCATACGAAGACGCCGAATAATAGGGGCATACCTTTCGGGAAAGTCGTTTTCGTCCACCTGTAAAATATGACGAATGGCGGTCTGGTCGTTCAAGCCGAAAATGCTCAACAGTTTTTCGACATCGTTGCGGTAAGGTTGTTTGAGTTGATCAGATTGAACAATCCAGGAACAATGGTGTAAACCTTCAATAAACTCGTTGTCGGTTACCTCCAGATATTTTTTCGTCGTCACGTCTTTAATATTTTGATCAACCTGAATAATCGGGCAATCGCGAATACCAATGTCATAACCCAACAAAAAAATACAGTAAATCTGGCGAACTTTTTTGTGGGGATCGCTACCGTAAGTATTGTCGGGATTTTGGTAATGCAAACCAAGATAACGGCGAAACCGCATAATATCCGAAGAAAATTTTGCTTTTTGCAATTCGATCAGTACTGTTTTGTGTCCGCCGTTGGGAGTTGCGATTTTGGCGGAAAAGTCAAAACGGCATACGGTAAGAAACAACTTTTCCTTATCTTCCGCATCTTCCTTGCCTTCCTTTTCGGCAACCTTATTGAGCGGTTGGCGAAGAGTACGTTCCTGCGCCGCAAAATGGACTTCCAACACCTCTTCCTCAATAATTGCCGAAAGAAAAGATTTCGCAACTTCTTCGTCTTCCAACATGAATTTGAAGACTACATCGTAAATCGGATTCGCTATGTTCATGGTCGTTTCGAGTTAGGGTTGATTTAAAGGGCAATGATAAATTTTCTGAATTATAACATATTTGGCGGCTATGAACATTAGACAACATTCGCGGGAAAGTTACCGTTTATTGATCTTGCGGTGAAATTTTGTTTACGAATTGGCTGATCACCTCAATCAATTTTGAAGCATTGATTGGTTTACTGCAATAGGCATCCATTCCCGCGTTAATACACAAATCCTGATCACCTTGTGTTGCGTTTGCTGTTAGGGCAATAATGGGAATACGTCCGTTGTGTGCTGTTTTAGGTTTATCGGTTTTTGTTTCCGTTTCCATTTGCCGAATCATCTGGGTTGCCTGAAATCCGTCCATTTCCGGCATTTGGCAGTCCATCAGAATTAACGCAAAATTTTGATTCATCACCGCTTCGCACGCTTTTTTCCCATTTCCAACCAGTTCAAAACGATAACCGGCTTGTGCAAGAATTTCGCCAACCACAATCTGATTCACACGGTTATCCTCCGCAACCAGAATCAACGGAGATTGATTGTCTAACGGATTGCTTTCGGATTCGCTGCTTTCACCGGAAAAACTGTTCAAAATTCGTTTGAGCGATTGATCTTCCGCCCACTCTTGGCGCATTTCGTTACGCCGTAATTTGTTACGTTCAGACGGCATATCCGCAATACCGGTCAGAATACCAATAATCGCGTTAAACAATGCCGAACCAAAAACCGGTTTATTGATGTACTGATCCACATTTTCCGTCCGAATTTCTTCTGCATTTTCGGAAAGCGGCGTCAACATGATTACCGCTGTTTGTTTCAATTGCGGGTCTTTTTTAATATCGTTTGCCAGTTCCGCACCGGCGGCATCGTTAAGACGGTTATCGATAATCGCAAACCGGTAAGGCTGGTTTTCCTCAACCGCACGACGAAGAGCAATAATAGCATCAGCACGGTTTGAAAAAACATCAACATTCATTCCCCAAGTCTCCAGTTGATGTAACAACACATTGCACAATACCTCATTTTCATCAACAACAATAACCCTCAGATTTGCCAGTTCCAGATGTCCATGCCTGAAAATACCGCTCACGGAAGCCTTGTCTCCGACACATTGTAACGGAATTCTAAACCAGAAAGTGGAACCCTGATTGGTTTGGCTTTTCACTCCGATTTGTCCTCTCATTAAATGAACTAATTCTTTGGAAATCGCTAAACCAAGACCGGTTCCTCCGTATTTTCTTGCCTGAGAAGAATCAACTTGCGAAAACGATTGGAACAAACGATCCATTCGTTCTTTGGGAATTCCGATTCCTGAATCGGTTACTTCAAACCGTGTGATACAACAAAGAATCCCTTCTACTTCTTTACGTTCCTCAACCGCAACCACCAAACGGACTCCGCCTTGTGACGTGAATTTAACGGCGTTGCTCAACAGATTCACCAACACTTGGCGAATACGCCCCGAATCTCCCACAACCCGACGCGGAACATCAGTTAAAAAGAGTCCGCAAAGTTCCAAATCACTGTCCTGAGCACGGGCTGCCAAAATTCCAAGAACCGATTCAATCAATTCCGGCAAATCAAATTCAATATATTCAATTTCAAGTTTTCCCGCTTCAATTTTCGAAAAATCCAGAATATCGTTGATGAGCGAAAGCAAATATCGTCCCGAAGCACGCGCTAACTCCGTGTATTCTCTTTGTTTCGGGCTTAAATCGGTTCCAAGCAATAAATCCGACATGCCAATCACTCCGTTGAGCGGAGTTCGGATTTCGTGACTCATGTGAGCTAAAAATCTTGTTTTGGCAACCGATGCCTGTTCCGCTTCAATCCGTTTAATTTGTTCACTCAAATCATGAAAACAACTTGCGAAAAATTTTTCGCCGTTTTGTTCCAACAGATCAATAACTAACAAAACCGGAATCTGTTCTTGCCGTATTGTTTTTATTTGGGTTTCAACACGTTTCATTTTGGCGTCACCGAAGTTATCCAAAAATCCCTGCCAGTTTTCCGGCGTTACACTCATGTCAAATTCCCATATTTTTCTCTTAACCGGCGATTCGCCGGGTTCAAATCCCAAAAAAGTTGTTCCCGCTTCATTCGCATAACTAATTTCGCCGTCCCAACTTACCCAGAGTACCGGTTCGGAAATATGGTCAATCACCATTTGCATGGTTCGAAGGGAACGTTCCGAAAGAACTTCTGCGGTTTCGTCGTATAACAAAATTCCCACCTGATGCCGTGACGGAAATATAACACAATTATAATAACGGAATTCTTTGTCTTTTGTTACGATTACATGGTAAACTCCTGAAATTCCCATTGCGGCAGAGTTCAAACCTTCCCACCAGATTTCGCCGAAATCATGCGAAAGTACCCGAACATTTTTATCTTCAAAAAATTTCAAAAAAGATTGCCCGAAAACCGCTTCGACGGGAGCATGAAACACCTTCGTAAAATTCGGGTTCACATCGGCAAAATTAAAATCAACCGGTTTATTTTGCTCATTCCGAATTACATCTAAAAGAACAACCATACCGGTCATTGAAGTAAAAAGCAT
>JAISBG010000741.1 GCA_031266315.1 Planctomycetaceae bacterium
CCGTGAAATTACAATTGCGCCGCGGCGTGATTGGACTTATATTATTCGCAGTGTTTATGTCGGACTGCTTCTGTTGCTTATTGTTACGGCGTGGCTTGTGGTCAGCGGGACACAATTGATTACCGACCCCGGCGATTTTGCACGTTTCGGTGCGATGTTGTTCCAATTTCTTGCGCCGGTTCAATTGGTTCTTGCGGTTTTTTTTGCTGCCACGCTTGCCGCTGGAGCCGTTGGGCAGGAAAAAGAACGTAAAACATTGCTGTTACTTTTATTGACGCGAATGTCAAACAGTGAATTGGTACTCGGCAAACTGTTTGCCAGTCTGCTCAATATTTTGATGATGCTTGCGGTGTCGGTTCCGGTTTTTATGGCAATTGCAATGCTTGGCGGTGTTTCGTATTATCAGATTATTCGGGTCATGCTGGTTACGTTATTCAGTATGTTGGCGTGCGGCAGTCTTGGCAGTTGTGTTGCTCTTTGGCGGGAAAAGATGTTTCAGGCAATTGCAACAACAATTCTTGTGTTGGTTCTTTGGATTGGTGTTTGGGAAACGATTGCCGTTTCAATTCCCAATGGGCTGAATCTTGCGGTATTGTTTAGTCCTTGGAGTGCGGTTGTTGTTGCGTCCAGACCGGCAATTGATGTTGCAACTATTTCTATCGGAACTGTTTTGGGACCGATTCAAAATTTCCTGATTATTTGCGGATGCATTGTTGTTTCGATAAATATTACTGCGATTATGTTGGTTCGGGTTTGGAATCCGTCCCGCGAATCGCGTCCGGTAACAATGGAAGAAGATACATGGCACAAAAAGAATGTTGAACAAACTTTAGCGGAATCGCTTGCGGTTGATGTTGTTTCGAAATTGGAAGAAGACCGATGGACTCACGAATTAACTGCCGAAGAACGCCGCAAAGACCGAACCCGAAGTGCCGCCGTCAACGCCGAACCGGGGCGAATACGTCCTGCTTGGAACAATCCGATTATTTGGCGCGAAATAATGACCCTTGCTTACGGACGCCGAATCTGGGTGATTCAATTTGGTTTTCTGGCGTTTTTTGCCATTTGTGCGCGGACACTTCATACGACGTTGGCGGAAAGCATGGCGATTACTGTAACACAACTTGCCGGTCCGTTGGTTCCGTTGTTCCTTCTTTCACTGGTGTTGGTCAATGTTCAGGCGATTACGTCGCAAACCTCTGAAAAAGACGGCGGAACATTCGATCTTATTCTTGTAAGCGATATTACGCCGAAAGAATATGTGTTCGGAAAACTCGGCGGTATTTTCTATAACATGAAATGGATTGTGTTGTTACCGTTATTGCTTTGCGGTTATCTTTACTGGTATCGGGCGTTGGACGAAACATCGTTGTTTTTCTTATTGATTGGTTTAATGGTGCTTTATGTATTTGCGGCGATGGTTGGTGTTTATATTGGAATGCAGTACGATAATACACGGGCGGCAACCGCAACAAGTCTTGGTGTGATTTTTTTCTTATTTGTTGGTATAGCGGCGTGCATTTGGATTATGGTAGCGTTTAGTGGTTCGTTTGAAACACAATTAGTTCCCTTTTCGGCGTTCATGGTTGGCGGCGGCATCGGGCTTTACGTAACACTCGGAGCAAGAAATCCATCAGCGGCAATTGCCACCGCATCATTTAGTTTACCGATTGCGGTATTTTATATTATTACGTCTATGTTGCTTGGCAAATATCTATTGGTATTTGCCGTACTTGCCGGAACTTTCGGGTTCACAACCGCTGCCATGCTGATTCCAAGCATCGCCGAATTTGACCTCGCGACCGGACGAACCACCGCAGATTAAAAATAATAATTTTGACAATATTTCAGTAAAATTTTCTGATTTCAACGCAAAACACGCGAAAAAATGCCCAAAGAGGTAGGCAATCCGTCAGCTGGACGTTGTGCCGGTTGATCGGAAATGGACGACGTGATTCCGTCCGCAAACCGGAAATTTTTTTTTCCGATGCGGGCTTGACACCTTTTGACCAATTATATGAAATAACGCTCCTAATTGATTTTCTCTTTTTTAATTTTAATATTTGGAGACAATTTTTCCGTTTTGAAAGCCGGATTTTTGTTCGGGTGTTAAAAAAATCGAGTACGTCAACTATACTATGGTCGCTTCGGCGAGTTGTAATTTTCTAGTTTTAACGTGAAACATGCGAAAAAACACGAAAAGAGGTAGGCGATCCCTTCGCTGAAGGGTCGCGCCGGTTGACGCTATATTGATTCCAAAACGGAAAGCAACACAATTTGCTGTAGTTAATCTAATTCACAGCCGGCTAACGCCGACGCGATGTTTTAGCAAAACATCGCCCACTTTTGATCAATCGCCCAGTTATTTATGGCGGGGAGCGAATTTGATTTTGTCGCAGATTTTATAAATTTGTCCGTCTTTTACTTCACCGGTTACCGCGGTAATCGCTTCAATAACGTATTCATAGCGAAGATGATCATCCGGTGCCAATTCAATTTCAACAGACGCTTTGTCGGGACCGCCGCGCTGTTGGATCATTTGGAGAACCCGTTTGCGAAGTTCGGTAAAATTAGTTCCAAGAACCCGATCCCCTAAACTAATTGTTGTCAGTCTTCCGTTCGGCGACGCGGAAAGACGAACCCGAAGCGGTTCAGGCGGAAGATCAAGCGTTTCACGCGGCTGAGAAACCGGCGGCATTTTGATATTGAAATCACCTTCAGGAACAACAATCTTAAATGTCATCACAAAAAAGATCAAAAGCAAGAACACCACATCAATCATTGATGTCATATTCAATTCCACCTTTTTATGACCTGATAACTTTCGTTGCATTTTAGACAATTGGTTATAGAAACTAAATTCGTATTATTGGTTTATACTCATCACATTGGGAAATGTGCTGATTGTTTATTGGTCGTTTTGCTTGGCGCGGAGTTTGAAGTTTTCGAGTTTCAGACTCTGACACAATTCAATCACATCCTGAACCTTTCCCGCTTCACACCCCGCATCAGCACGAATAATAACATTAACCGATTTGATTGGAATTTTAAGCATTTTCAGTAACCGTAATTGAAATTCAATTCTCTTGCGCAAACCTTCAATATCGTAGTCACTGTTGGCGTAAATCACATTGCCGTCGTTTAATACCTGAAGAATCATTGGTTCTGTCGGCGGAGAGTCCGGCGGTTTCGCCAACTCACTGATCGGCAATTTAATCCGCTCATTCGTATCGGCTTCAGAGAAATTGATCAAAACCATAAAGAACGCGATCAACAAAAACGTAATGTCAATCATTGATGTCATATCAAGATCACGTTTTTGGGCTTTCGATTTGAATTTCATTTTGAAAATCGGGGTGAAAGTGGCAGTGAAAATATAACAGCAAAAAATACCGTAACCGGTTAAGGATAATATACTGTTTTAACAAATAACTGATTTATGAATTATGAATTATGGTTTGTGAATAGGCGGTCAACCGCATCGGCACAAACCATAAAACGCAAAATGAAAATCAGGTTTTAAACCGGTTCATCAAGTTTTCGGTCTGAACAGTTAATTCCAGAACGAGCAAAGCGAGTTTGTTACGAAGATACTCATAAACAATCATTGCCGGAATTGCGATGAGCAATCCGACTTGTGTGGTGATCAGAGCAGTTGAAATACCTCCGGCTAATTCGCTTGCTTGGGGAGCGGTTCCTGAACGAGCGATAACATTGAACGAATCGACCATCCCGAAAACAGTTCCAAGCAAACCAAGCATCGGAGCAATTCCGGCAATCATGGCAATCCAACTGAGTTTTTGTTCGAGCCGCATAATTTCTTCTTCGGCAATATCGCTCATGGACTGTTGAGCCGCTTCGTAACCTGACTGCATTTTCGCCAAACCGGCGGCAAGAATTTTTCCTTGCGGTGATTCACTGGTGTGTGCCGTTTCGTAGGCTTCCTGAAAATTCTGATTGTCCAATTGTTGTTTGAAGACATCAATCATTGTTTGCGGCATAATGTTGTTCCGGTTGATCGACATCCAATTCATAATAACCAGCATAACGAAACAAACAGATGTTACCGCAAAAGCCGGAGCGAAAATAGGACCAAGTGCTTTCAGATACCAGAACAGATAACTATCCTGAGAAACATCTTTTTCCTCTGTTGCGGCAACTTCATCGCCTTCCGCATCATCAGATTTGTCGGTTGCATCATTTTCCGCATCGTTTTCCGGTTCTTCCTGTGCTGTTAAGGGTGAAACCAACGAAACCGGACCAACAGAAATCAGTCCCGAAGAAAAGGAAAGTGATAGGAAAAAAAAGAGAAACAGCCCGATTTGTTGAATCGGTAAACAATTTAAAAACAATTTTCTCATAAACCTAGCTCCGTAAATTTGAGGGTATCGGCAAATATCGAATCGAAATGTAACTTGTTACATTCCGAAAGGTTTCTCTGACGGAAAATATTAAACAAACAGAATACCAAATTAAAAAAAAATAGCAAGACCAATCCCCCAAAAGAAATGTGATATTTTTCTCATTATTAGAGAACCGAGAAAGACTAAGCAGCAACACAATTGACCATCGTTAATCTGATTCATTGTCGGCGAAAATGGGTAATATTTCATCGGCAATCATCAGGTGGGCGACCTTTCGCTGAAAGGTCGCGTCGGCGTACTCGCCGACAGTGAATCAGATAAATGACGGCAAATGGTGTTGCTTTCCGT
>JAISBG010000605.1 GCA_031266315.1 Planctomycetaceae bacterium
TGGACGCGCTGCAACTCAAAGAGTTGCATGATTTGGCAACTTCGTTACGAATAGACGTATTGGTAGAAGTTTGCGACGAAGAAGATGTCCAAAAAATCGAACCATTCCATTTTCCGCTCATCGGCATCAACAACCGGAATCTGGCAACAATGAATGTTGATACAGAAAATTCACGAAATTTCATTCGTTATTTTACTTCCGACCAGACCATAGTTGCCGCCAGCGGTATTTCTTCACGTACAGATATTGAAACAACAATGCAAGCCGGAATCCGTTCATTTTTGATTGGAGAATATTTGTCGAAAAGTTCTAATCGGATTGAGACTTTGCGGCAACTTGTAGGATAATCCTTCTTAAGAACCGGAGTTTTGCTCAAGGCAACTTCTAAAAATCAGTTTTTTGACAGGATTTACAAAATTTACAGGATAAAATCAAATAAAATCCGGTAAATCATGTTATATCTTGTCAAAAATAATCTTTGCTATTTGTTAAAAGTTTTTAGAAGTTGCCTCAAGAGGTAGGCAATTCACCAAAATTTCGTGGAAGAGTCGCCTACCTTATGATTGCCTACTTTTACAAAATTCCACCGAAATCTATACGAAAAAAATTTTTTTCACCCCTTATTGACACCTATCGAAAACTAGATAAACTGTTTTATGTTAGAAACTTTTAGTGGCTAAACTTTATTTGATGCCTCTAAAACTAAGATTTCTGACGCCCGTCTGGAGCAAGCGGGACATCACAGCAACACCTTTTTAAGAAAGGACATTGTATGTTCATGCAAAAGGTTTTCACCATGTTTGTCGGGCAGATATTTCTAATACTGTCCAGTTTAACGCCGTTTAGGTCTTTCACCTCTCTCTTTGGGAAATCACGTTTATTTCCCAAAACAAATGTTAAAATAGGGGGGGGGGGGCAGTATGGGGTTACTTTAGTAGAACTTTTGGTGGTCATTGCGATCATCGGAGTTCTGGTAGGTTTACTCTTACCAGCCGTCCAGATGGCAAGAGAGGCAGCGAGAAGAGTAAATTGTTCAAACAATTTAAAGCAAATCGCGCTCGCAAACCACAACTTTTACGACGCTAAAAAAGAGTTTCCGGAATTTAATTCCGGAATGAGAGGCGGTTGCGGTAACTGTGCTTACGCAATCGGGTTTTCTGCGCATGCGGCACTCTTGCCGTTTTTAGAACAAAGTCCAATGTTTGATAAGATTGTTGATCCGTATCAAAATTGGGCTGACCGTTCGTGGATGTACTGGGCAGCCGGTGATACACAACGTGTTATGCCGCCCTGTCAAGAAGTTGCAAAAACTAAAATTGCAACATTCCGTTGCCCGTCTGACCCTGCCAATGGCGAATCAAATGAGTTTACTGTCAGCGGAACAACATGGTATTCCGGCGAAGACAGTTACACCGCCAATACAGATACCGGCAGTAGTGGTCCGACTCCGGTTGCCGGAACAAATTATGTTGCGTGTAATGGTTCCGGTACCGGATATGCCTACGATACAACCGTCCGAACAGACGGAGTGTTTGGCGGTTTTCGGTTGACCACAAGTTTTGAAAGTATCACTGACGGTACGAGTAACAGTTTGTTGTTTAGCGAAGCAATAATTGGTGACGGTACTTACGGCGGTGCTGCCAGCGCAGACCCGACAGGAGGTGCGGCACCAGACCCGATGACTCCGTACACAAAATGTGCTTATACGACCGGAAGACCTACTTATAGAGATGGTTCTTTCACGAACCATCCGGGCGGTCTTGACGGAATTTACGCCGATGATAACTTTGATATCGCTTCACATATTTCCACTTCCGCAAATCAATGGAATGGTTGGCGAGGCTATGCGTGGATTGTCGGCAGGTCTTGGGCAACCGGTTTTTCGGCTCTCAGCGCGCCCAATCCCAGCTATCCTGATTGGGGAACTCGTCATGGAGCGGGATTTTTTGCCGCAAGGTCATTCCATTCCGGCGGTGTAAATGCCGCTTATGCCGATGGTACCGTTCATTTCGTGTCCAACTCAATCAATCGGAAAGAGTGGCAACGATTGGGGGCAATCAATGATGATGGTGAAAATTTACCGCGTCCGTGATTTGATTTTGAATATCAAATTAAATAATCGTAGCAGTAAATTTACTTGGTGAAGGGTCGCGGTAAGCGGTCAAAAAATAAAAAAATTCCGTTTACCGTAACTCCTCTTATCAATTTTGTTACAAACTATCAACATTTATTCTTATGTCTCAATCAATGTACTCTCGCGTAATAACAATTTTGTTACTTTGTTTTTTAGCAATTGGCTGCAACCGGTTACCTCCGAAACCAGAGGGATTACCTCTGTTGTATCCTTGCAAAATTACGGTAACTTTTGGCGGTGAAACGATTGACGGAGTTCGTGTTTCCTTAGTTTCGACAGACCCGGATTGTAAGTGGAAATCCGGCGGCAGCACAAATAAAAACGGTGTTGCGGAAATCAGAACTTCGTTCGCGTACCCCGGCGCACCGAAAGGAAAATTCACAATCGCGTTTGATAAAATCGAAGATTGTTTCGGTAACACTCTTGAAGAGATGACTCCGATTTCTTTGATTCCGCTCAAATATAGACCGGATAAATCAACGGAGATTGTTGAAATCAAGGAAGGTAAAAATGAGTTCACGTTTACGCTCGACGGTGGCAAAGAACGATTGCCAATACCGAAAGGAGTAAAAGTCGAAAGTAAACAACAGTGAAATCATTCGACAACGTTATTGACAGAGTGATTTGTTAGCAACCTGTCAGCGGTTTGTCAATGTGTTTGAAAGTTTTTTCAATGTGTGTTTTTCGTGTTACGGTTTTCGGATTCAATTGTTGAACCGCCGTAACATGAAATTTAATGATTTAACAAAAATTAAAATCATGAAAAAGAATTTGTTAATTGGACTTGGCGTTGTAACATGTTTAACGGTTTGCGCCGTTGTTATCTACGCACAAATTAGTAGCAACCCGTCTGTTCCGCCTGTTGAAATCAACGCGAGATTCGCGAATGCAGACAAAAACGGAGACGGTGTTTTGAGCAAGGAAGAATTTGCAAGTTACCTTGCCAAAATACAACAAATCAAATTTGCAGCAAAAGAAACTGCAAAAGTTTGTCCCGAAACCGGTTCACTTTGCGAACACGAAGACACCGGCGCAAGCGACTGTTGCGCAAACAAGGCTAAAACTGTAGCAGAAAATGCCGTCACGGAAACCGTTACGGTAAAATTTTCCAACGAAGGTGAAACGAAATCCAGTTGTTGCGGCGATAAAGACAAAGCCAAAACAACGGAAACGAAAAAAGCCGACGAGAAAAAAGGTTGCTGTCGCGAAGACAAAAACGCGGAAACTGTTCCGGTAAAATTTTCCAACGAAAGCGAAACGAAATCCGGTTGTTGCGGCGATAAAGACAAAGCCAAAATAACGGAAACGAAAAAAACCAACGAGAAAAAAAGTTGCTGTCGCGAAGACAAAAACGCGGAAACTATTCCGGTAAAATTTTCCAACGAAGGCGAAACGAAATCCGGTTGTTGTAGCGATAAAAACAAAGCCAAAACAACGGAAATGAAAAAAGCCGACGAGAAAAAAAGTTGCTGTGGCGGCAAGGCAAAGGAAGCCAAAAATGAAACCAATTCCGCTGTCGAGTCGGAGAATCCTGTTACCGTTGAAAAAACGGGAACTGCGGAAACAAAGTCAAAAACTCCCGAAGTCAGCGAAATCAGTTCAAGTGATAATGAATAATTAATAAATTAATAATTTGTGAATCCTTGAATTGAGTGTTATCGCAACAACAAATCCATGCCTCTGTTTATCAATTGAGATAATAGGGGCATGGTTTGTGCGATAGTAAAATAAAACAAATTTCAATAACAAAATATTTTATACTCATTACACTTGAAATTTCGGTTTAAGCCAGCGTTCATTGTTCGTCATGTCCCTATCGATTAAAAAGTCCTTTTTGTCCCTCTGTCCCTTACAAAAACGAAAACCGAATTTTAAAGTGTGAAGAAATACTCGTCATCGCCTATTCTCAGATTTTGTGTGAGAATAAATTTTACGTAAATTTTATGGGTGTTCGACGGTGAAATCAAAGGTTTTATGAGAAGTGTCCACATTTGCGGAAAGACCTGATGTTTCCAATGAATTGAATTGTTGGGCAACATGTACCGTTTCAACCCGTTTGTCCGCAACATTTTCATCGTTGGCATGTTTTTTCATCTTATATTCGACGATGGTGGTATTGGCAAGCCAGACTTTGTATTGTCCTTTTGGGATTCCGTTTCCGGCTTTGATTCCTTCCATTTTGAAAGTTCCATCGCTTTTGATGTCGCCGAGATACTGGTGTTTTCC
>JAISBG010000628.1 GCA_031266315.1 Planctomycetaceae bacterium
TGGGTCGCCGGTTTCTTTTTGTAGTTTTGTCAATTCAGAAAGAAGTTCCTGAATTTTTGTTTCGTATTCCGGTTTATCGGCAAGATTATTGATTTCATCGGGGTCGTTTTTCAAATCGAAAAGCAGATGGATATTTTTTTCAGGATACACAATTAATTTGAAATTGTCTTTCCGCACCATGCGTTGCAACATCATGTACGCTCCGTAAATTGCAGGATAATGTTGTTGTTCTTCGCCGTGAATCAACGGCAAAAGCGATTTGAATTGGATATGATCGGGAATTTTGATTCCGGCAACATGGAGCGAAGTCGGCACAATATCCTGAAGATAAACCGGTTCGATAATACGTTGATTTTTTGGCAATCCGGGACCGGCAACCAAAAGCGGTACTTTCACACTGTGTTCAAACAGATTTTGTTTCCCGAACAACCCATGCGAACCAATTGCCAACCCGTTATCCGCTGCAAGAAAAAGATAGGTGTTCTCTTTTTTTCCAGACTTTTCCAACGCCTCTAAAATTCGTCCGATTTGCGTATCAAGATGTGAAATAATCGCATAATATTCACGGCGATGAACACGCACGGCATACTCTGTTCGCGGAAACGGAGCAAGTTTTTCGTCACGAAGACCGGCGGGACAACCCATAATATCTTTGTACGGATTTTCCGGTAAAAAATTAGCGGGAACATCCATTTTTTCCTGAGGATACAGATCAACATATTCTTTCGGTGCTTGTCGCGGGTCGTGCGGCGAGTTGAACGCCAGATACATGAAAAATGGTTCGGGGTGTTTCGAAGCATTGTTAATGTAACTAATTGCGCTGTCAGCGAGCGATTCCGCCCAATGTTTCCCGTCGTTGCCCCAATGCCCTTTGAATTGCGGGTCGAATGGCGACCAAACATCGTCTTCGCTTTCTGTTGGACGATTGTAAGACGATTCGACTGTCGGCGGCATTCCTCCGCGCACAAGATCAACATGATCAAACAAATTTCGTACAGGTACATTGACATGCCATTTTCCGGTAAAATATGTTGTGTAACCGTTTTCTTTCAAAATTCGAGACCAAAATTCCGTTTCGGCAAGTTTTCGTTCCGGCAATTCCAAACCACCTTGTTTAATGGGACGAAAATCTTCTTCTACTCGTTGCCTTGCATTCCACAAAAAACGTCCCGAATTTATCATCGAACGGCTTGCCACACAAATTGCCCCATGCCAACCGCCTTGATTATAAGCGTTGGTAAACGCAATTCCTTCTTGAACAAGACGGTCTAAATTCGGTGTTTTGACAATCGGATGACCAAGCGACGCAATTGTTTTGAATGATTGGTCGTCCGTATAAATGAAAACAATATTCGGACACTCCGCTGCAATAAGATTGAAAACGGATACAAAAATCATAAACGTTGTAAAAATAAATCGGTTCATTGTAAAATTCCTTGCTCGCTGTTTGATTGCAGCGTGTTAGTATGTTAACGTTCAATTGTGAATAAATTGTATCATTTGCAGTATTTTCTAACAATATCTTGCCCCTAAACAAGACAAGACAAGGAATACTGCAATTTGTTGTGTTTGAACGATTTTTTGTATCAACACGACCTAATTTACCGGTAACGCTTTGTTGACCGGTTTGCCAAGATCAAAAGTCTGTTTATTTTTTCCCTTGACAACCTCCAACTCCAGAGGAGTCTTTTTTTCGTCAAGAAATTTTTCATCAACAATTCGGGTAATTGTTGTTTGTTTATCAATATCGTTAAAAATTTTTTGCCGTTGTTTTTCATCTTCGGGAAGTTCCGACTCCTTGGGAATGGGAGGACTGTTCTGAACAACCTTGTCAACAGTAATTTTATACTTTCCTTCGGGAACTCCGGCATAACGTCCGTTGGTCATTAGGACGACTTGACCGTTTTCGTCCGTTCCGCCTCCAACAGACCATTTGAAATTGGATTCCGTTGAATAAAGTGTAACAATAGCATTCGGTAACGGTTTTTCATCTAACGTAAATGTTAGAACAACCGGTTGAAGCGGCGGCATATCAGAAGGACGACCATCACCGCAACCGATTATTGTAATAATATGAAAAAGTAAACCGACTAATATCAATCCGCTTTTTATTTTTCTCATAATAATTCACCAAATTATAATTGTTCTTAGTTTATACCGCAACCGTAGAGAGACAGAAAAAACTTTTATATTCTTTACGGTTACGGATTTAATCATTAATAAAAATACTTTTTTAGAATGAAACATTTTCACTTTGTCCAATCGTTCCCAAACCTCCCCAAATACCGTAGGGACTTGGTCCAGAGTTATAAGATTGCTCATCGGACATCTTTCCGGCATCAATACTATCTGAAACATAACGCACTGCACCGTCAAAAAGCCCCACATTGACTCCTCTACCATGATAACTTGTTGCGGAAAGATAACCCATTCTTGTTTCCGGTGAAGTCGTAAGATGAATACAAGACGGAGAGTTCGGCGGTAATACGGTACAAAATCCAGTTCTGGCGGCACGTCCATCTGTCAGGATATTTCCTCGATACAATGCATCTGCCAATGGCGCGGTAATTTTGTATTGCATGGAACTTGCGTCAAACAATGCAAAACAACCAGACGGAGCCGATGCTGTTGTTGAATTATTGATTGTGTATTGAGAAACCGCGCCATAAATGCTACGGGAATCGGTTGATTCCGCAGAGCAAGATTCACTAATAGCAATGGTATTGCTTGTCCCGTCTAAAATACCTTCAAAACCACGCCAAACATTGGCAAATGATACACCAGCAACATTTGAAGCCACCATAAACGGAGCCCGTGAAAGGTTACTTGGAAAAATGAATGATTGACTGGCTGAAAATCCTGTTACCTGTGCATTATGTAACGCAAAATCGCCGCGGCAAGTCATAATATTGCAACGTGAAAGGTTACGGTAAATACCCGGTAATGAACTGTTGGGATCAGAGGGACACAAGAAAGTGGTAATTTTTCCACATAACAAATCGTTACTGCTGCCAGTACTGCCCGTGACAGCAATACCTGCTGCAATATTTGTGATTTCTTGATATCTCGTTGTTTGTTCCATGTACGGAAACAAATGGAACTGGCAACTAAAATTTTGTGAAACAGTGGGTGGACTATTTTTGAAAACCACCGCAGCAGTTGCCGTTGGTAGGGCATTGTGATGATCGTGATAACCATGAACCGCGATCATAAATTGTTTCTGATGGTTGGTACATGTCATTCGTCTAGCCGCTTCGCGCGCCGCTTGAACCGCCGGCAACAGAAGAGCGATTAACACCCCGATAATCGCAATCACCACAAGAAGTTCGACAAGAGTAAAGCCGAGCGGTGAAGAACGAAGGAGTTGTAAGAATTTTGCGGAAAAACATTCGGAAAACCGACATTTTCCATTATCCGTTCTTAA
>JAISBG010000736.1 GCA_031266315.1 Planctomycetaceae bacterium
CCAAAGGTACATTAATATTCTAGTACCAATCCAAGGATTTAAGATTGCAATGAAGGGCATACTACCGATAAATGTTCCGGCAATAGCACCTTCAAATCGTGACACTCCAAAATAGGGTCCCACAACCGCTCCGATAGTCATACCAGCAATACCACCTACAATTGCTCCTGCCATCATTGCTCCACCCAAAGACATATTTCCACTTGGATCAATCCCATTAACCGGGTCAGCATGAGTGTACAGATATTTATGCAGAGATTGTGGATCGGAGAGATTTCCAAAGAACGGATCAAGTCGATTAAATCGCCCTGTTACGGGGTCGTAATATCTTGCACGTAAGTATTGTTGCCCGATTTTTGAGTCGAATTGTTCGCCGCTGTACAAGAATTCAGTTAGCGCAACAGATGGGTCGAAACCAATGGCGTTACCATAAGCATCGAAAGCGTAGAGTTCGGCGATGGCACCAACAAAATTTATCAATGCTCTGGTGCTTCCATGACCGTCGAATGTGAAGTATAACTCTTGTTCGGTGTTGTTTTTAACGGTGATTTGGCTGATTTTGTTCAGTCCGATAATGTATATTATGTTCGGTTAGCCCTACTTTTTTCACATTATAACGATTTTAACGAGGCAGCAAATCCCTATTTACCACTACAAACCACGTTTCTTAACCTAATTGTCAAAGATCATTCTAATAGCATAACACAATCCACCCTTCTCTTCAATAGAATCCATATATCCTTTTATCGAAAAAACTTTAGAAAAAATTTGCAAAAAATAAGATTTCAAATAAAAAATATTTTATGCTAAAAATACCTTTTATTTCTAAAGTTTTTCATTTATAATGCAGTTATCAGTCAGTTTTGATATCGTAGTATTGCCTACCTTATTTTTTAACAAAATTTACCAATGTGAATTGTCGGCTGGTTTGGGGAACGTTTTATCCGTGCATAATGAAGAACAAATTCATTAACTTTCTGACAACCAATTATATGGAGGTAAAATTATGAAAGTATTTCAATTTGAAGCTGAACTTGGTACAGGATATAAAACTTATAATGTTATCTATGATAAGCACGAAGACTTTGAACCTATAAGTAAAGCATTCCTCTTTGACCCAAAACCAATTAAAAGTTGTTGGCAACCATTAGAAATCCGATGGTTTGGTGATGATAATGATTATGATGAACCATATCCACCTAAAATATGCCGGAACAATAGAAGGAGATATATCTTATTGTTGGGGTCTAAGTGGGATATTATTTTCACAACATGCCGTAACTGTATTCGAACCTTATCTACAAAATACAGTAGAATTTTTACCATTGAAATTACAACTAAATAAAATTTTTTTGCTCTAAAAATATTAAAAAATTTTAATATTGAAGATATATTAGATATGGACAAGTCAATAATTAAATTGGCACATCGAACACGAAAGCAAAAAAAGTTAGGAATACCTAAATGGATAGATTCATCTGAACCTTTTTTACCACACTTTCATGAGGAAATGTTGAACGATATTTTGATATTCACAATGGTACCGAGTTGTTTAAGGAATATTTATATTACAGATAAATTTGTAGATATTATAAATAAAAATAACTTTACAGGTGCAACATTCAAACAGATATATCCACCACCTGATTCTAAACCGAATGATTTATATGATGTCCAATTAAAAATTGTTAGATTGTGATAAGTGTTAATTTTTATTGAATCCTTTACCAATCACAGAATTGATTCTCGATCTTGACGAATGATCTCGTTTAATTGATAAGGCGTTCAATAAATATTATGTTTAATATACTCATCACACTTGAATTTTAGGTTTTTAAGATAGTGTTCATTGTTTGCCTCGTCCCTAAAGTCCTTTTTGTTCCTCATGTCTCTTACAAAAACAAAAACCGAATTTTAAAGTGTGAAGAGTATAGATATTATGATGAACATTGTTTTTACCGCTTTAAAATAAACATTTCAATAATGTTTTATGTAGTGATGATTCATAACCTGTTTATAATTAACACTTTAATATCAATTCCTATCCCCGGTGAACAACGACGTTTTGAGGAGTGAACCCGGCAGTGAACCGCCACTTATGTGTTTCTATAAGTCTTTATATTACAAAGACTTACGACGAACCTGAAAGAGGCGGGCAACCTTTCAATGAAGGTAGGCAACCTTTAATTTTAGGTGGGCGACCTTTCGCTGAAAGGTCGCGTCGGCGATAGCCGACTGTGAATTAGATTAACGACGGCAAAATGAAGACTCAACCGGCGCGACCGCCCAGCGGGCGGATCGCCCACCTATTTTCGCCGACGGTGAATCAAATTGCCTGCTTTCAACAGGGGCATAGTCGGCTATCGCCGACGCAACCTTTCAGCGAAAGGTTGCCCACCTAAAGTAAATGCTTGCCCACCTAAAGTAAAAGGTTTAAACAGTTGCCCGCCTAAACAAGGAACACTATCTTAAAAGCCTGAAATTCAAGTATGATAAGTATATTATTTTGTTTTTTGTTGTTCGGCGGTTTGGTTTTTTTGCCGGAGTTTTGTGTTGCGGACGAGAGGGCGGTTCGTTTTCCTTTGCAATTGCCGGATAAGCGTTACGCCGACCCCGAATCTTGTGCAAAATGTCACGCCGACCTGTGTTCGCAGTGGAAGGGAAGCGACCATGCAAAATCAATGAATCACGCCTCCGAGCAATCCGTTCTCGGTGATTTCAATAATGTTGTTTTTCTTCACATTGGTTTTGACGATTTGCTGTTTTTGAGTTCCGCCGAAATCAAAAAATTGCTCGGCGTTCTCGAAACATCAACTCCCGAATTGAATCCGCGAAAAGAATATCTTTCCGATTTAACCCGCAACGAATCGGGCAAGCACGAAATCGGCAATTCGTCTCCGAAACAACGTTATAATGTTGCTGGTCGGAAAATGAAGGCGTTGTCGGGAGCGGGGCTGGAAGACTTGGTTACGGCAACTTTTGACGCCAAACGCGGAATTGTTGAACGGTTGCGGCAAAATATGTCCGAAACACAACGTCAGGAATTTGACGACGAACTGTTGTTTCAAAAGGCGTTGCGGTTTCAACGCCCCGGAGATATTGCGGTTGCCCAAGATAAAATTGTTCGCGTCATCACTCAACTCGTTCATGACAACTCCGTCACCACAAAATTCGGAACACCTTTTCGTCTGTTTCGCGATGAGAATAAATTTATGGTCGAAACCGATATTGGAACGTTTGAAGTCCGTTTCACTCTCGGCAACCGCCCCTTGCAACAATATTTGGTCGAAACGGAAGGCGGACGGCTTCAGGCGTTGCCGGTTGCGTGGGATTCTGTTGAAAAGCGTTGGCTTCATCTTTATCCCAAAGAACAAATTCTCAAAGGCGACCCGCTGCACTGGACAACCTCGTTGCAAAATTGGAACCGAATGTGCGCCGATTGTCACACAACCAACTTGCAAAAAAACTTCGACCCGAAAACAAAAGAATACCGCACCACGTTTACTGAACTCCATGTCGGTTGTCAGTCTTGTCATGGTCCTTGCGGAAAACATGTCGAAACGGCGGAAAAACAGGGATTGATTGCCGGTTGGAAACAGGATATTCCGACGGAGGTTTTTTCGCTGACCAATGCGAACGGAACGCAAATTGTCCAGAGTTGTGTGTTTTGCCACGCCCGCCGGCGACTCTTGCATGAAGGTGCCAAACCGCCCGAAACTCCCGCCGCCGATTGGTTGATTCCCGAATCGGTGGACGCTCCTATTTATTATCCCGACGGGCAATTGCTTGAGGAAGCGTTTGAATACGGCTCCTTTTTACAATCGAAAATGCACGACAAAGGCGTGAGTTGTACGAATTGCCATGAACCTCATTCGCTGGAATTGAAGTTTCAGGGCAACCGGCTTTGTACGCAATGTCATTCGCCGTCGATTTATGACACGGTCAAACATCACTTTCACCCGAACTCCAACAATCCCGGAACCCAATGTGTGGAGTGTCATTTTCCGCAATCGACTTACATGGTTGTTGACCCGCGCCGTGACCATAGTATTCGGAAACCAAGTCCGGCGTTGACGCTTACCGCCGGTGTTCCGAATGCCTGCACAATTTGCCACCGCGACCGGAATAAAGGCGAAACATTGGAATGGGCAAGAGATCACATTGACCGTTGGTACGCCGAAAAACGTAAAACCGCCGTCGGGTACAGCGACCTCTGGCCCACCGATGATCATTATGCGTTGGCAATTGCCGCCGGAAGACGAGATGATCCGGCGGCAGTGCAAAAACTGTTAAAGGTTGTTCGCGACAAAGGGAACAAAGAATTTCGTCCGGTAATTCGTGCGGCGGCAATTACGTTGCTCAGTCGTATTCCAACAGACCAAACGGCAGAGGAAATTTTCTCGGTGTGTGCCGACGGCTTGAACGATGCGGATTCTTGGGTTCGGTTTGCGGCGTTGGGAGCGTTGGCGGCTCAACCGGAGCACATCAAACTAAAACATCTGGCACCGTTGCTCAACGATCCGGTTCTGGCGGTTCGCACGGAAACGGCAAGAGTTTTGGCAAGAAACGCGTTGACACTGACCGAAGAAGGCAATCTCAAAAAATCGTTTGAAAATGCCAAGCAGGAATATATTGCCGCCCAAAAAGTTGACAACGATCAGGCGGCAACCTATTTGAATCTTGCGGTTTTGGAACACGATCTTGCCGCTTCCAAGATTGACGAAGTGCAACGTTGGTTGGAGGCGTCGATTCAAAATGCGCCGGCTTCGGCGGTTGACGAAGCCCGAAAAACCGCGTTGCCGCTAATCGACCGCCTGACCGCAACAACGTTGGAATATTACCGTCAATCGCTGGAAATTGACGGCGATTTTCTGCCGTCGCGGATAAATCTGGCAATGTTGTACCATGAACGCGGCAATGATATGGCGGCAGAGCGGGAATTTCGGGAGGCGTTGCGGATTGAGCCGGAAAACGGAAATACCGCCTATTCGCTCGGATTACTGCTCGCGGAACTCCAACGTTCAGAGGAAGCCGCTGACATGCTTCGCCAAGCGTCGCAACATCTCGAAACAACAACCGGACAAACCGCAACTCGAAATCGTGTTCGATATAATCTCGGTTTATTACTGCTCCAACTAAAACGCCATGACGAAGCGGAAAAAGAATTGAAGGATATTATCCAATCGGAGCCGCAAAACAAGACGTTTTTGTACGCTTTAACCGTTGCCTACCTCCAACGAAACGCAACCTCACAGGCTTCGGCAATCCTTGACCGCCTCATCAAACTCGACCCCCAAAACCCGCAATGGCAACAATGGAAAACCCGTCTCCGTTCACAACAATAACAAAAGCAATGATTCAGGGAAACGAAAAGAGGTAGGCAATCCGCCCGCTGGGCGGTTGCGCCGGTTGAGTTTTACTCGACTCCAACAGACAATGCCCCGCCCTTATGTATTGTTTCGATAGCAGAATATTTATGAAGGACATACCAACGGGAGTCAATAACCGCTCAACCGGCGAAACCTTTCAGCGAAAGGATTGCCCACCACTCTTGACATTTTTAGGGTGGGAAATCGCGAAAAGAGTTGGGCAATTTGTCGAAAGGTTTTACTTGGGGGGTCAGTAGGATTGCAATTTCTTTTGTAACCGTTCACGAAGTATCAAAGTAATATTGGGTAAAATGTGTATTATTAAGTCCGTAGGACTTGTACATGGATAACCCCGTGCAAACGAAGTGCAGCACGGGGTATTGAGTAATATGCATCCTCCTACCGAACTGCGTAGCAGTTCAACAGAAAACACTTGTCCTATTGAACTGCTACGCAGTTCCATGTGTTGTTGAGGTGTTTCCCCGTGCTGCACTTCGTTTGCACGGGGTTATCCATGTTAAAGTCCTACGGACTTAGGAATCGTAAGTAATAACATTACCTTGAGTGAACGGCTACGGAAAAACTTGTAATCCTATCGCTTGGGGGGTCTTGGAATTTGTTTTTTTGGATATAGAATGGGAGCCTGTTGTTTTCAAACAAAAATATCAAGCGAACTCATTTAACGAAGTAGAAAGCATTTGAGGATTCAAAAGTAATGTCCGAATCAAAAGGAAAAGAAGAAGTTATCGAATTATCGGGAGTGGTTACGGAAGAAGTGCGCGGGGCATTCCGCGTAAAATTGGACGATATGGATCATGTCGTCTTGTGTCGCCTTGCCGGTAAAATGCGTAAATTCCGAATCCGTGTTGTTCCGGGAGACCGCGTTGCCGTCGAAGTGAGTCCGTATGATATGAGTCGCGGACGTATCACCTATCGGGAACGTTAATCCGCAAAAAAATCTATTGGGAATATCTTATCAGGATATTTATTAGAATAATTATTAAAATATTAGTTAAAATATTAGCCAAAAAAATTGCCCGCGTAGCTCAACTGGCAGAGCGCAGCATTCGTAATGCTGAGGTTGAGGGTTCGATTCCCCCCGCGGGCTGTTGCAATCTGATCTTTATTACGGCAACGATTGACTTTCACCGCCGTCCCGACTGGCAATACTCATAAGAATTACGGTTGATACTGTCTCGCTGACAAACCGGACGGAACCATCACAAAGTGCAAAATTCGCCCCGCCGGAATGATTGCTGCCAAAACCAGAAACCCCATGTCCCGCACTCATATGAGTTGCAGTATCAACACCAGATCCAGCTATCAATGCGGTTGGAGACGCCAATGTTTGTGTTGATTCGTCC
>JAISBG010000804.1 GCA_031266315.1 Planctomycetaceae bacterium
CAACACGGTTAATTTATTCACTAAACCTTGATACGAAAAAATGGAGCGTTTCGGAATTTCCCACTCTGCCGATTGCAATGAGCAATTTCGATGCGGTTATTATTGAAAATCAATATGAAGAACAAGAACTGGTTTGTGGCAGCGGTTACACGGAACAAACAACGAAAAATATTGTACAGTTTTATAATTTTGAGCAAGATGTTTGGCGTGAAACAGCGTTTGGTTACAATTTTAGCGGTTGCCCGTTGTTTTGGTTGGAACAAAAAAATGATAACGGCGATGATTTGGTTGTGGTTGTTGGCGGGCAATCCGCATTTTATCAGAGTGATAAACACCAGATTTTTAGTGGAAGCGGCGGATTGACTTTTTACGGTTGGAATATTACGCCGCTTTGGGAAATTAATGTTACGGCAGGAAATGTTTTGCAACGTTATCCGTTACGTCCAATGAATTATTCCGAAACGGAACTGGAAAACGAAAAGCGGTTTATGAAAACCAATTTTAAGGCAATTCATTATCCTGTAACCGAAAATGACCCTGAACGCGGAAATTTGAAAACAGATTTTATTGCTTTCGGCGGTACGGAAAATGTTTCGGCGTACAATAATGCCGTTGTTTCGTACAATTTGGATTCCTACGTTGATACGATAGATTACACTTCCCGTACCAGTAATACCCGATGTGTTGTTTATCCGAACACGGAGTTACCTTTTGGCGAATGTTGTGTTGAATATGTTGACCGAATCGGAGACGAAGATGGAAATACGCGAGACGTCAAACGTGCGCTTTGTATCGGCGGTCGATATAAGGCGGAAATTACTGAAATTAAAAAAGATGAAGACGGCAATGACATTACAATAAAACGGCAAGGTTACAAATTGCATAACAAAATTAATTGGCTTACTTTATCAACAAAACAATGGGCAAACGATTTTCACCCTGAAATTCCAATTCCGCGATGGAATGCGGGGTCAATTGTTTTGAAAGATTTTGAACGGGAGATTGTTGTTAATGAAGAAACCGGAGAAAAACAAAAGGTCAAACATGATTTACTTTTTTTAATCGGCGGTCGAAACGAAAAAGGGCTTCTTGCCGATGTCGATGTGTTGAATTTAACTTACAATAAATGGGAATTGGACTGGCTTGATTTTAAGAACAAAAAACGTCCGCAACCCAAAGAAGGTGAAATGCCATGAGTACAACCTATCTTGATCCATTAACAGCACCGTTGGAATCAACGGAAGACGCTGTTTTCGACAAGAAATTATTAGTTGGAACTGGTCGAAAAGGTGAAGAAAACGAACAGTTTGATGTGCGCGAACGGTTTGAAGAAAATGAACAAAAACTTAATGAATTTGATAATTTACCGGGAAATATTTCTGAAATTAATGAAACATTAGGCGAAATAAAAGAAGATATAGAAGATGTTGAAAATGAAGCAAAAAAAGGTATTGACGATGCAAAAGCGGTAAAGACCAGTCTTGATTCACATATTTCCGCACCGAATATTCACTTACCAAGTGGAGGCGAACCGACAGATGTGATATCCAAGAATACAAGTGGACAATCGGTGTGGAAAAATATTTTGTCGATGTTGCCGGAAAATGCTATCCTTCCGCAAGGCGGAGTGAAAGACGACGTTCCTGTCAAAACACAAAACGGCAGTATTGCATGGAAGGCATTTAACGATTTACTGCCGCAAAAATTGAAAGATATTTTAGCGGCGGGGGGAGTTGTTTCGGCAGATGATGTTATTTCCGCATTTCAACAAATTACGGTTACATCTTGGGCATTGAGCGGTTTACCTCTCAGAGTAACACGAATTAGTGCGGCGGTGTTTGCTTATGACAGGTTTGTAGTGGGGGGAAATAACGGACAGGTTGCGTCTTCATTCGGGGCAACGTGGACAGAACCTGTAACTTTATTCGATAATGCCGCAGTTGGGGCATTGGTCTATGACGATAGCGAAACCGGCGCATTAGCTCCGCTGATTGCATTGGACGCTTATTCTGATTTTCGTATCAGTATGAATCGGACAACATGGAGTAAGCGGCTCTCTGTATTGGTTGAAAAAGTAATCAATCCCGATGGTTCGGAAAGTTACAAAGACCGTTACGAAACAGCGGATTTTACCGCAGCGGTTGCGAATAGAGGACTTTATGTTTTATTTACTTCAAAAGGAGTAGTTTATCGTGCAACAAAGGAAGCGATAGTTGCCGAATACGAAAGAGCAACCGCGCCGCCGGAAATTGATGATAATGGAAGCGAAATTGTTTTCGACCGACATTCGACAATTTGGGATATGCAGACATCCGACGAATCCATTACGCGAGATGTATTGGACGCAGCGGCGGGTGGAATTTATTTTGTTACGGTTGGAACACTTGGAAAGACTGCTGTTTCGCAAAATGCGGATACATGGGAAAGTGCGAATTCTACTTCTGTTTCTGTTTTCGGAGCGAATAATATCAATTCTGTTGCCGCAGGTTTTGACCGGTTTATGGCGGTTGGAGATGCAGGGAAAATCGGTTACGCTTTGTTCACAAGCCCGAAACAGTGGATACCTTTAGGTACACCTTTTGGAAATGAAAGTTTACGAAAGATAATATACGGTTCAAATATCTGGCTTGTTGTTTCGGAGTCCGGCAACGTGAAGTGTTCACGTAACAACGGCGAAACTTGGGAAACGCTGAATGTCGGAATGCAATCGGTGGGCGGCACGGCTCTTGCCTTTGGTGATACGTATTTTATCATCGGCGACGAAATCGGCAACGTGCGGAAATCATTGTCGGTTGCGTCCATTTTTGCGGTTGTAACACGTTCCGAATTTGCGGCATTGTCGGCGGAAATTTTGGGATTAACACAGTCCGAAATTGCCCGTGTTGATTCTTGGATCGCGAATTACACGAATTGGTTCAGTCAGCAACTTGAACGTATCGACGAGGCGTTATCGTATCAATTAACGATATCGGACGAAAAGCCGTTGTCTCCGGTACCCGGAGGTTCGGCAGGAACGCTCACAATTGAAGTACCGGTACTCGATGAACACGGTAATCCGGTTTTAGACGACAACGACAATCCTATAACAATAACAAAACCGCAAAATAAAACAGTTGCATGGAATCATCAACACAACAACCTTTTACTTGCATTATTAGAACAATTACATCGCGCAACAATACCAGCCGGATACGACGCCTACGGCAAGCCGATATTTCCGCAACGTTCTCATCTTTGGGGAATACCAATACTTGATTTAGACGGTAAAATTTTTGCACAAAATCAGACGTGGCAACGCGGGCAAGCCAACGGGCTTGCTCCGTTGGACGAAAACGGAATGGTTCCGGCAAACTTTTTGGCGGCGGGTTGGCTTTATTCTACGCTTATTCAAGCGTTGCGCGACCAGATGTTGCTGGAATGGACGATTTTACCGAACACAACTTTTCAAGGGTTGGAGGGTTACAGCCGAATCAATGCGTTTGCTAAAAACGAAACAACTATTGTTGCTGTCGGCGAAAAAGGACGAATCGCGTGGGGTCCCAATGTCAATCTGTTACAGTTGGCAAATAGTCCGTTTGGCGCAAATGATTCACTGGTTGGTGTGGCTTGTGGAGTACAGCCGAATGGAGTGAGTATTTTTGTTGCTGTTTCAAAAACGCATTACTCGACTTCTTATAACGGTTCGGAGTGGAGCGAACCGGTTGAATTATCGGACGGAATCCAAACAATTTTTTACGGCGGCGGATATTTTTTAATTTCCGATACGCACGGCAATATCTGGTATTCCGAATGGATCGGCAACATATTGACGTTTTCGAATCAAGGACAAGATGGGTCGTCCGTGAATATTACGCAAGGCATTATGAGTTTTGCGTATTTGCAAGATGAATTTATTGGTGTTGGTGTCAATAATAAAATCGTTAAAGCGACGAATCCGAAGTATTGGAATGAGGATCAATCGCTCATCGACTTTATCGATACACAATGGAATAGCGTGTTTGTTGGAGACGGATTTTTTGTTGCAGTGGGAAGTTACGGGAGAGCCGTCAAGCGTAAACCTAACACCGCAACATGGCAAAAAATCAATACCGGTACAACAATTGATTTACACGGAGGAATTTTCGAATCGCGTTCCTACATAATCTTCGGGAAAAACGGGATTATTCGAACTTCAAGCGACACAGATGTTTGGGTTGCAAGAAATTCAAAAACAACATCGACAATTCGTTCAATATTATATGTTAATGAACGATATTTAGTCGGTTCTGATACCGGTCAATTTATTGTTTCGCGTTCGGTTTACGACGTGATGTATTTGAACGAGCAAAAAACCGGAACGGGTCCCTCTAATGACGATCCGAACCCGCTTGGTACCGCGTATCCCGGCGATAGTAACAATTACATGCGAGCCAACGCCGTGATTCCCGATACCGGCGTGGTGATGGAAAAACGGGTCGGAAAACCAACAACGTATAAAACGGTTGAAACAACAACTATCGACCCTAATACGTTAGAAGAAATAATCACACAACAAACAGTTGTCGATAGATACGGAGTACCGCCGCTCAATTCGGAAATCGAAATTGATGATATTTATCTGCGTTGGAGGGTTGGAAGTGCGACGGTTTATGATACCGTAACGAATCCCGATACGGGAGAAAATGTAAAAATTGCGGCGCGTTGGGGACTTCCTTATCTTGGCGAAAACGGCGTTATTCCCGACGAACAAATTGCCAAAAAGCAACCTAACGGTGTTGCTCCGTTGGACGGTGATCGGCACGTTCCGAAAGAATTTCTCCCGCCAATGGAAGTAAATATTGAACAAATTATCAATGTAATCAATGGCGGTCACGGATTGGAATTTTTGGAGCAAATATCGCCGTTCCCGCAAGGGATTGGTGTTTCGGCAATTCTGCATGACGGGACATTCGGCAACGGCGTTTCTGTTTTAGTCGGAGAAACGGGAATCGGCTATTGTGAAGAGGGTGGAGCGTGGACACGTTCGGCAACGCAACCGTTCGGCAATGTTCCGGCTGTCGGCGCGGCATTCGGCAAAGATGAGCAGGATCAGGATATTTTTGTCTCAATTAGTACAACAAATAGAATATCCTTAGCGAGTAACGGCAAGGAGTGGAGTGTTCCTTATGCGGTTGACGAACGTTACGATTTTGAAGCCATTTGTTATTATAATCGTACATTTTTAATTCTTTGTTCGGACGGCGAAGTATTGCGACTGACGATAAGCAATAATAATATCAACTACGACGAGCAAGGCGACACACCGAATATTACCGCTTATTGTAATGATATTGAAGGCGGAAACGGAATCATTGTGGTTGTCGGCAATACGGGGCATATTCGTGTTGCGGACGACGCGTCGCATTTTTCCGTTGCGGAATCTCCCACAGAAGAGGATTTACTTACTGTTATTTTTGCCAAGGGAACATTTTTAATCGGCGGTAGAAACAACACACTAATAATCGGAACAAAAAAAACCGATTTTCATAAAATTGTTTCACCGTTTACCGGCAACGCGGCAATCACCGGTACCGGATACGACGCCGAAAACGGAATAATTACTATTACGAACGAAAACGGAGAGGTTGCGACAACTTCCAATTTTGCCGATTGGTCAAGACACGTTCCGCAGCCGACCAATGTAAGAATCAAAGCGATTGTTACGGGAAACAACCGGATTTTTTTGGGCGATGATTACGGTAACATTTTTGCGTCTCGCGTTTCCATTGAAATTAAGTATCCAGAAAAAAATGAGGATGGTAATTGCGAATGTGAAGGCGGTGGAAACGGAAATGGAAATGGCGGCGGCGGCGGAACGTTTAACGGAACAATCGCATGGGAAAATGTTACCGAAAAGCCGGAAACATTTCCACCGTCCGCACACACTCATAATGTTGAAGATATTACAAACTTTGCCGAAACAATCGCCGAATATCTTGAAGCGGGGGAAATTGTTGTTACGGCGAAATCCGCCTATCAGTCTTGGTTGGAGCAAGACGGAAACGCCAACAAAACCGAAGCGGAATTTGTTCAATGGCTCAAAGGCGAAAACGGAAAATCGGCGTATCAATCGTGGTTGGAACAAGACGGAAACGCGAATAAAACCGAAGCGGAGTTTTTTGAATCATTAAAAGGTTCAAATGGCGAATCTGCCTATCAATCGTGGCTGGAGCAAGACGGAAACGAAGGGAAAACCGAAGCGGAGTTTTTTGAATCGCTAAAAGGAGAAAACGGAAAATCAGCATATCAAGAATGGATTGAAAACGGAAACGAAGGAAAAACCGAAGCGGAGTTTTTTGAATCATTAAAAGGTTCAAATGGCGAGTCCGCCTATCAATCGTGGCTGGAGCAAGCGGGCAATTCGGGGAAAACCAAAGCAGAATTTATTGAATCGTTAAAAGGAGAAAACGGAGTTTCCGCTTACGGTGTTTGGCTTGCTGCTGGTTATGAAGGAACTTTAGTTGATTTTATTGAATCATTAAAAGGAGACAAAGGCGAACCGGGCGCAACACAAGATTTATCCGATTACGCAACAAAAAATTATGTTGACACGGAAATTGAAAAAATCCAACATCCCGAAACAGGAGGCGGGGCAGTTAGTGGCGGCGGTGGTTTTCGACAAATTTTTGTTGACAAAACAAACGGTAACGATAATAATGACGGGCTTTCCACAGAAACCGCTTACCAATCACTGTATCAATGTGAATTAATATTACAGACCGTTAAAAATGCCGAAATTCAATTGCTCCATTTCGACAATTCCAGTGCATTGGAATTAACAGGAGACGGAACGGCGGATATTATTTTTGTTGGAAATATTACAATCAATCATATCCTACTGAACGGTTTTCGTTCTGTTCAATTCAAAGGAACAATTACAACTTCATCAACATTCCTGATAAATTGTAACAATGTCCGGTTTTACAACACGGTCGATATTACTGCAACGGCAAATTCACCGGAATCAATTTACATCGAATCAACAAACGCTTATTTTCAAAATATCGTTATACTTTCGTCGTCTATCGAAAACATTGCGGTTACATTCGTAGGGATAGGCGGATTAAGTATTGTAAGATTCAAAGAATTGGTCATTGAAGACATCGGGCTAAATGAAAATAGTCAATATTATAAAATAGAAACGGGAAGCGAAGTTTATGTTGCAGGAAAGGCAAAACACCCCAATCCTTATACAAATCTTTCGGAAGTTGACCCCGGTGAAGGTGCTCCACTTATTGACGGACACTTATTAGTTGCTATTGAAGGCAATGAAACAGATACCTACATCTTACCGACAGGAGAGCAATAATGTCACACAATACAATAGGATTGCAATTGTATTCAAAATACACCGACAATAAAATCGGCGAAGCGGTTATCACGGCGGCACAATTGGTTCGTGATACGGAAACTTATTACGAATACGCTCAATCGGTACAATTTCGCATTGATTTTACAGACGAATATCGGACAAAATATACCAAGTGGAGAATACCAAAGGAAGGCTACGGATTTTGGCAATTCTCAAATATTGAAAACAATAATACAGGACTTGTAACTGTAAACTGTCATCACATTATGAATGGAGTTTATTCGCATATCAATTCCGTTCACAAAGCGAAAATCGGCGGACAAATAACCGATGGACAATTACAATCGGCAGGAAGTCCGTTAAGTGTAATCGTATCGAAAAATAGTGATGGCAGTTATCAATTGATTGTGAATAGCGGTCAATTTGTTTTTCACTTTAACCCTGATTCAATGACGGCAGACAATGCCGACGAAATTTTTACAACGGAATAACCATGACAAAAATCAAAATTAAAAATTGTTACGTTGGTGTTAATAACCTGAGCCGTTTAATCTCTTTCGGCAGTACATCCGGTAACGGTGGTGATAACGATAACGAAAATGATGACAGCGGAAACGCAAGCGGTGAAAATCCGCCCGCAAGCCCTACCAATTTAAGGTTGGATTCCGCAACGTATAATTCCATTACAATTAAATGGGATTATCAGGCGGGGTTGACTGGATACATTTTACAGTATAAACGGTCAACATTGTCGAATTGGACAACCGCATCAGCACCTATCGCAAGTACATCATCAGCGACTATTTCCGGTTTGTTACCAAGTGCTTCATATAATGTGCGGTTACAAGCAATAAATAGTACAGGAATATCCGCAGCAACATTACTCACAGCAAGTACCAGTAATACCGAAGCGTCTCAAGAAGACCCGTATATTGTTATCAATACCGGAGACGACGGAGTGTTTGCTGTTGTGTTTTTTGCAACGAATACTAATTTAACGATTGATTGGGGCGATGGTTCGCAAGAACAAGTAAACAATATCGCAGTAAACACAACAAAAACGCATTTTTATAGCAATTATAATGTTGAAAAGAAAATTACATTTATTGGTACAAGCAGTAGTGAAGAATCGCCTTTAGGACAACAAGAAGATTATCCGCAACAAATTTGGCGAGAAAAAGTCGTTAAAGTCGGCGGAAATTGGGATCGACTTGGAATAGATAGTTATTGGAATTACTTGTTTTATAACTGTACAAATTTAATGGCAATTGAAAGTGATTTATTCGCTACTAGAACTAGTATAGTGAAAACGATTACTACAACTAATAATTCTATTGATACTAAAAAAGAGTATTTCAAAAGTATATTTCAAAATTGTACCTCATTAGAAACAATTCCCGAAAACTTTCTTGCAAGCCTAACTAATATCAGCAGCACTAGTAATATTATTGGTAAAAATAATATTACTAGTGCTAATAATGGTAGTCCAGTAACAGCAACTAACAATATGTTATTTTTCAATCAATGTTTTCAAAATTGTACCTCATTAGAAGCAATTCCTGAAAACTTCCTTGCAAACCTAACTAATATCAGTAATAGTTGCAACAATCATAGTTATTCTGAGAATTATAGTCATAATAGTAGTCCAGTAACAGCAACTAACAATATATCATTTTTCAATCAATGTTTTCAAAATTGTACCTCATTAGAAGCAATTTC
>JAISBG010000806.1 GCA_031266315.1 Planctomycetaceae bacterium
CTTTTAGCAAAAGGTTGCCCACCTCCATTAACAGGTTGCCCACCTGATGATTGACTACCTTTAACAAAAAAAGAACATTCTTAATTGAAAAAGGAACATTCCTAATTGAAAAGGGAATGTTCCTAACTGAAATAGGAACGTTCCTAATTGAAAAAGGAACATTCCTAATTGAAATAGGAATGTTCCTAATTGAAATAGGAACGTTCCTAATTGAAAAAGGAACGTTCCTAATTGAAAAAAGAACATTCCTAATTGAAATAAGAACGTTCTTAATTGAAAAAAGAACGTTCTTAATTGAAAAAAGAACGTTCCTAATTGAAATAAGAACATTCTTAATTGAAATAAGAACATTCTTAATTGAAATAAGAACGTTCTTAATTGAAAAGAGAATGTTCTTAATTGAAATAAGAACGTTCTTAATTGAAAAAAGAATGTTCCTACTTGAAATAAGAATGTTCCTAATTGAAATAAGGTGACTATTCAGTGGAATAGCCCGATAGGGCTTCATTTTCATAACCGCAGGTCTTCGACCTGCGGTAACCGCGATAAAAAACCCGCCGCCTGAAAGGCGGGATTTTGTGCGGCAACGGGTTAAAATCCTGCCCTTCGGGCAGATGTTTTTATGGTTCGCAGCCGCAGGTCAAAGACCTGCGGTTATCGAAATAAAGCCCTATCGGGCTATTCCGTTTTTTAGATCAACACCGGTAAACTGTCCCCAAAAATTTTAACCGTTCGCTGTGTTATTCGTGAACGGTTATGAAAAAAGAACCTCCCGAACCGAACAAAGAAGTTTCCTCAACCACAAGTTTTTCAACCATAAATATTCAACATGTATCGTTTTATTGTTTTCGTCCTTTTGATTCACTTCGGTTTGATTTGCTTTAACAGTGAAATCATCGCGTCGGACACGGTGTATATTCCGGCGGATTCTTATTCGTCCGAAATCATGAATCCGTATCCGGGTTTGGGAACCAACGCTCTTACCGGAGAATCTTACGTGATTCCCGGGAAAACTTATACCGGTTTGCCGTCCGCCTTGCCGCAAACAATGCCGGCAACAACTTCGTCATTCTCATCAACATTTCCAACCGGAACATTGTTGCCGGATTCAACCGGCGAGATGTCCGATTCCATTTTCACTTCAACACCCCAAACAACCGGCGAACTTTATCTTTCCCGAATTCCAAATGGAAAGCGGACGGGAATGTTCCAAAAAGCGAATTTCAACGCTCTTTGGGCACCGAACAGCGGCGGTCATAAAGGTCTTGGGATAACACAACTTGATCTTTCGGCAATGTTTGCGTTGCCGTTCCCGACGCCGGATTCGCCGTTGATAATCACGCCGTCGTTTCAGACAACTTTTTTTGACCCGAAAATCGATTATTACACAACAAATAAAACCTTATACACAACCGGTTTGAATTTTCGCTGGATTAAGCCGGTTGTTCAAAGCAAATGGACGCTTGATTTGGGGGTTGCGGTGCAATACAGCGGTGATTTCAAGGTTAAAGGGAGTAAAGCGATGCGATTTCCTGCACATATTGCGGCTGTTTGGGGTTGTAATCCGCGATTGAAGGTGATTTTGGGGGTGATTTATCTGGACAGAGAGGACGATTACAACTGGCTTCCGATGGCGGGATTGATTTGGACACCGCATGAGGATATTAGTGTTGAGTTGGTGGCTCCGCGAATACGGATTGCGGAACGTGTTTATTGGTTCGGCTCGGCGGCGGGCAATGAAACTTCGGATTGGATTTACGCCGCCTTTGAATTGGGCGGCGGTTCATGGGGTTATGAATTCCAAAATTTCTCCGACACAATTGATTATCGCGATTTGAAATTGCTGCTTGGATATGAACGACGTTGTGCGTCGGGAATTACGCTTGGTTTTGAGTTCGGGTATATGTTCGAGCGAAAATACGAATTAAACCGACTCCATTACAACACACACCCAGCAGATTGCGTGTTCCTAAGAATCCGAACTTCCTTCTAAAATTCATAGATGAATTTTAGAAGGAATAACTATGGGTGGGCAACCTTTTGCTAAAAGGTTGCGTCGGCGATAGCCGACAGTGAACTAGATTAACGACGGCAAAATGATGACTCAACCGGCGCAACCGCCCAGCGGGCGGATTGCCCACCTTATATTGTCCTAATATTGCTGGCGAAAAAAAGTTCTCCATTTTACCGATCTTCATATTGAATAGCATAAAAATCGGAAAAAACGTTAAATTTTATCTATTCTATCTAATGAGTAAATTCAAAATAACCGATATAAATAGTTAGATGATTTTGTGTTTTTATGAAATCATTTTGTGAGATCAAAAGTGCGTAATCATTAACCTGTTCGTCAAAAAATTGTTTGTAATCCGTTACTAAAAAGATGCCCTTTCAAACGATCTACACATCAGGAACCGGCATGTTGGGTATGGAAAAAAAACTCAACACCATCGCCAACAACCTCTCAAATCTCGAAACAACCGCGTTCAAAAAACAACGTTGTAATTTCGAAGATTTGTATTATGACAACCTGCGTTATCCGGGTTCGCAAGATATAAACGATGAATTTACCGCAACAGGTATTGCTATTGGTGTCGGAACACGTGTAACAAGTATTCAGTCCGTTTTTTCCGAAGGTTCGTTGACAGAAACAGAAAGAGACCTTGATGTTGCGATTACCGGTGACGGGTTTTTCCAATGTTTTGACCCATTCGCAGGTGTGAATTTTTACACCAGAGCCGGTAACTTTAATGTCAACGCAAACAATAATTTGGTACTGGGCAGTGCCCATACGGGGCGTGTTATCCAACCGCCAATTCAAATTCCTGAAGGTGTACAAAAAATCCAAATCGATGACAGCGGAATTGTCTGGGTTGTACAAAACGGCGAAGTCCAACAACTTCAGAATATCGGGCAAATCGAACTTGCAACGTTTATTAATCCGGAAGGATTGCTCCGTGTCGGCGAAAATATGTATCGCGAAACACAGGCTTCCGGTGAGGCGAATCCTAATAATCCCGGAAATAATGGTACAGGAATGTTGAAAGCGCAACATCTGGAAATGTCGAATGTTTCGCCGGTGATTGAATTGGTCGATATGATCACGTCGCAACGGGCTTACGAACTCAACAGCAAAGCAACACAAACCGGCGATCAATTATTGCAAACAGTAATCAGCATCAAACGTTAAAAATCGTTTTGAGTATTTTTGACTAATTTTGAATATTTTTGAGTAATGGTTGATAAACATTTTCGTTTGAAATTTACAATTTGAAACTATTTTATAAAATAATTTATAAGATAATTTATAAAGTAACAAAACCACGAGGTCATCATCATGTTCAAACTACGGCGATATTTATTGTTTCCATGTTTTTTGTTTTTTGTTTTTCCGTTTTTTTTACAAGTTGTTTTCGTTATGAATACCGATTGGCTGTTTACGAAACAGTTATTCGGAGCCGAGATACGTCTTCGGGCGGAACCGGTGCGATGTTCGCAAACTCTTGTAACATTGGCGGAAGTTGCGGAAATTATTCCCACAGCAAATGAATCGGCACAACAAACGGAGCAATTACGGCAAACCGTTTTGTTCACGGTTCCGGCACGCGGAGAACGGCGAACTGTGGAACGGATTGAATTACGTGACATTTTATCCCGTCTTGGTTTCAATTCCGTACAACATCAACTGACCGGAGCCGCCCGAATTGTTGTCGTCAACGAATCAAACGGCAATTCGGCGATTGTTCCCGCTTCCTACACTTACGAGAAAAACGCAACAAATTTAGCAACACCGGTAACACTTGCCGCGAATCCGTTACGGAAAGAATCGGTAACACCGTTGCTGGTTAAGAATTTGGAAGAACAAATTGCGGACGCAATTGTTGTTTATCTGAATCATTGTACAACAACTGAAACGGGAAAAATCTCAAATGATCCTTGGAAAGTATCCGTAAAATTGACACAAGAACAAACCAAATTGTTGGCGACAAGCGGACAGATTGAGGAGATTTTCGGCGGTTCTTCGAATCAATGGAATACCGCCGCAAACCGTCAACGGTTCGGTGTCCGAATGCAAGGACTTGATCCGATAACACAACAAAATGTTGTTGTAACAATTGATGCGGTTGTTGAATTACCGCAACAAGTTGTTGTGTTGCGGCGTTCATTGCCTAAAGGTTACATTATTAGTGAATCCGATGTCATCCTTCGGCGTATGGAAAATCTTAAAGAAGAAAACTTTTTCGTTGATATTACCGAAGTGGTTGGTCGGGAAACAACCGGTGCGGTTCGGGAACGAAGCGTTCTGACTTCGGGAATGATTAAGAAACCAACTTGGGTTCATAAAGGCGATATCGTTACGGTGCGGCTGTATAACAACGGAATTTCCGTGCGTACTGAAGGTGTTGCGAAAAATGACGGTACTCAAGGCGATACCATTCCGGTTGAAACAATCCGCCCGAACAACGGAAAACGCGGTCAAACCAAAAGTGAAACATCAACGTTTCTCGCGCGAGTTTGCGAACCAAAAACGGTT
>JAISBG010000818.1 GCA_031266315.1 Planctomycetaceae bacterium
GAAATGCGTATTACCTCAATGTCCTGCACAACAACGATTGATTTTGCCGCAAGAACCGTTAAAAAATATCAACCCGATGAACACGTTTTACAAGGACTTTTTAATCCAGACCATGTTTCTCCCGATATTGCGGCAAAACTTGCACCGAATTTTATAAAAGAACATTTCCTAACAAACGAAATGACCAGTGATACGGTTCCGGCGTTGGCGGTTGTTGATGCGTTAGCAAAAGAGATGGACGATTTCGTGGAATCCATTCAAACCGGTCAGCAACCGTGTGTTTCCGGTCAGCGGGCATTGACAACTGTTGCGGTTGCAGAAACAATTGTCGAATCAATCCGCAAAAAAATACCCGTCCGCTTCGATTTGCAAAAAATTCCCGCCAATTTGTGAATACAAGGAAAAATTGAAGAACAGCAATTACCAATTGAAGAACTGCAATTACCAATTGAAGAACAGCAATTACCGATTGAAGAACCGCAATTACCAATTAAAGAACAGCAATTACCGATTGAAGAACAGCAATTACCAATTGAAGAACAGCAATTTCCGATTGAAGAACTGTAATTACCGATTGAAGAACAGCAATTTCCGATTGAAGAACGACAATTTCCAGTTTTGACGCGAAAAGAGACGGCAATTTGTCAAAAGGTTTACTTACTCATGTTCCACACCGTCGGCGAAAAGTCGGTCAAACATAGATTAACATTAGAATTTTGATGTCCGGTAGGATAGCAAGTTTTTCCTCCGCCCCGTTAGGGGCAACACAAGCCAGCCCGCCGCAACGCGGCGGGTGAGAACCAATAACACGCCGCCCTGAAAGGGCAGCATACCAATGGAAAATGTAATAATAGTTATGTTGCCCTTACAGGGCGATTGTTTGGGCGGGATTTACCCGCCGCGTTGCGGCGGGCTGGCTTGTGTTGCCCTTGCAGGGCGGAGGAAAACACGCAATCCTACCGAGTTGATGTCTATTTGACTGACATTTTACCGACGGTGCGTAACAGGAGTTACTTACTTTAGGGTTGCTTACTTTTACAAATTTTTAATAAACATTTCACTGAAGTATTACAAAAAAACTTAACAACACGGTTAGGAATTATGGTCAAACAATTGACAAAAAACTTTGGAATTATTGGTTGCGGCATGATTGCCGGTTTTCACGCGAAGGCGATTGAGGCTGCCGGAGGAACACTTGTTGCCTGCTATGACATGGTTCCGCAATCGGCGGATCGTTTGGCATCACAATATTCCGGTTGCAAAGCCTATCACGGTTTTCGGGAATTTCTCGCCGATGACCGTATTAACATTGTAACCATCGGAACACCAAGCGGAGCCCATATCGAACCGGCTTTAGCGGCGGCAGAAGCGGGCAAACATATTATTGTCGAAAAACCGCTTGAAATTACGCTGGAACGTTGCGACCGGATTATTGCGGCGTGCCGAAAATCAAACGTTAAACTCGCCACCGTTTTTCACAGCCGATTTCATGATTCTTCACAGAAAATCAAAACAGCGATTGACGCCGGTCGTTTTGGACATTTAACACTTGGCGATGCGATTGTCAAATGGTATCGAACCCAAGAGTATTACGACAGCGGAGCGTGGCGCGGAACTTGGGAACTTGACGGCGGCGGAGCCTTGATGAATCAGGCAATTCACACCATTGACCTTTTGACATGGCTTATGGGACCAGTTACGGAAATTACCGCTCATACCGCGTTGCTCGCCCATGAACGGATTGATGTGGAAGATGTTGCGGTTGCGGCGTTGAAATTCGCCAACGGAGCGTTAGGAACAATTGTCGGAACAACCGCGTCGTACCCGGGTTATTTGAAACGGGTTGAGATTAGCGGGTCGAAAGGTTCGGCAGTTTTGGAAGAAGAAGATATTGTCAAATGGGATTTTGCCGTTTCCGCGCCCGAAGACGCGGATATTCGCGAGGCAATGACCTGCCGTCAATCCGGCGGCGGCGGTGCGGCTGACCCGTCCGCAATCAATTTCGCCGGTCATGCGAAACTTTTTGCTAATATGATTGCCGCAATTGACGATAAAGAGAATTTAATTGTTGATGGTAATGAAGGACGCCGGAGTGTTGAAATTATTCTTGGAATTTACAAAGCCGCCGAATCCGGTCAAATTGTCCGGTTGCCGCTTGAAAAAGACCCGGAATTTACCCGAAAATCAAACCGGACGAAAACGTCCTAATAAACAACAAACAATAATATTCGTTTTTCCGCCTTAATCGTTGATTTTGGGGCGGACAATGAAAAAAAATAAACATTACATACTACGTTAGTCATAAAATTGGTATTTTTATAACTATTTACATTTACTTAATAGGTACAAAAAATGGAGTAGCCCGATAGGGCTTAATTTTCATAACCTCAGGTCTTTGACCTGAGGTGTAACGACAAACAACAGCCTACTGCCTGAAAGGCAGAACTTAACACAGCAACGGCTTAAAATTCTGCCTTTCAGGCAGCGGTTTCATGGGTTTGTAACCGCAGGTCAAAGACCTGCGGTTATGAAAATTAAGCCCTATCGGGCTATTCGGTTTTTCGGATCAATTCGGAAAATAATTATTTAGAAACTTGAAAAATACTAAATACAACCCTAACACAGTATAATTTATTAATTAATAATAATTACACAATGACCTTTTCTGTTACTATGCCGGCGATGGTTGAATTAACAATGTGTACGGTTTGTTTGCGAAAACGATTATTCGTACCGGTCAGTAGTACCCCTCTGATGGTTCCTTTCAGTTGTCTCAAACTATTCGATATTTTTGTATCCCGCCCCAATATCATGTATCCGTTAAGTTATTGTTATGGTCAATATTGCAATACATTGCGATATTGTCATTTTGACGGACGGAAATATAAATTGGAAAATAAAAATCGTAACATTACCTGTCCAACCTCCCGCCTCCTTTATTCCTACCTGCTAAAATGAAAAAGAAAATATTAATTGTTGATGATGATCGTGAGATTATTGAATCGATTCGGATTGCCTTAGAGACAGCCGGATACGATGTTGTTGTGTCTTTTGACGGTGATCAGGGCTTGATCATGGTCAATAAGGAAAAACCGGATTTAGTCATCCTTGATATTATGATGCCTAAACGAAGCGGATTTCTTATTCTTGAAACGTTACGGCAAACCCGTTACTATCCGATCCGTGTCATTATGATTACGGCAAATGAAGGAGAACGGCATAAGGCTTATGCTGAAAGTTTGGGAGTTGACGGATATATCCGAAAGCCGTTCCCGATTGACGTACTTTTAGAATTGGTTAAACAAACCCTATAAAGTTACGTCCATACGTAACCATTAACGTAGGGCAACTTCTCATAATTCACTCATGTTATTTTTGAGTATTATTATTCCGGTTCGCAACGAAGAACAACATATTGCGGAAGTGCTTGACCGTTTGCTGGAACAGGATTATGGTGCGGATAAATTTGAAATTCTTGTCGTGGACGGTTCCTCTACGGACAACACAACGGAAATAGTACGGAAATATGTGGAACAATATCCTCTTAATCCTCTTATCCGTTTATTTGAAAATCCGAAACGGCTTTCCAGTGCCGCCCGAAATATCGGAATCGAACATGCACACGGTGATTTTGTTCTCATTATTGACGGACATTGTCTTATCGAAAACCGTGAGATGTTGAAAAATATTGATACGGCGTTTGAAAAATCCCAAGCCGATTGTCTCGGACGTCCGCAACCGTTGGAAATGTTCGGAGCGTCAACACTTCAATGGGCGATCGCTTTCGCTCGCCGTAGTCCGTTGGGGCATCACCCGGATTCGCTCATTTATTCCGGTCAAGCACAATTTTCTCCGGCAATTAGTGTTGCGGTTGCTTACCGCAAGAAAGTTTTTGAAACGGTTGGAAAATTCGACGAAACTTTTGACGCTTGCGAAGACGTCGAACTCAACCACCGTATCGATAACGCCAATCTCATTTGCTATTTCGATCCGGCAATTGCTGTCCATTACGTCCCGCGAAAAACATTGACCGGTCTGCTCTTTCAAATGAACCGTTACGGACGCGGACGAGTGAAATTGTTCCGAAAACATCGGGAAACGTTTTCATTAAAAAGTTTCGGACTGGGGTTCTTTGTGCTTGGAATAATTCTGGGGTTGCTGTTTTGTTGGCTGCATCCGGTGTTGTTGGGGATTTATGTCTCGGTTCTTATTTTTTATTTTTCGGCTGTCCTGCTCGAATCCCTACGGATTGCCATGTTGAACCGCCGCTTCGCAATCCTCTTCCTGCTCCCAATCGTTTTCGCAACAATCCATTTCGGTTTCGGTTTCGGCGTCCTACGAGAATTTATTAGTAAGGGACATAAGGGACAAAAAGGACTTTAGCGACATGAGAACAGTGAACACTATCTTATCACTATTATACTGTGTTAGTGTTATATTTGATATTTTTCAAAGGATCGAAATCAAGTTTTCGCAACCTTATTTTCAACCTAATTTTTTTAACAAAAACAACCTCAGTAGCAAAAACACCCCCAAATATCCTAACCTCATTATCTCATTAAAAATTATTAACTCCTGTTCCGCCTCGTCGGCGAAAAGTCGGTCAAACATAGATTAACATTAGAATTTTGATGTCCGATAGGATAGCAAGTTTTTCCTCCGCCCCTTTAGGGGCAACATAAGCCAGCCCGCCGCAACGCGGCGGGTGAGATTCAATACCGCGCCGCCCTGAAAGGGCAGCATACCAATGGAAAATGTAATAATAGTTATGCTGCCCTTACAGGGCGATTGTTCGGGCGGGATTTACCCGCCGCGTTGCGGCGGGCTGGCTTGTGTTGCCCTTGCAGGGCGGAGGAAAACGCGCAATCCTACCGAGTTGATCTATCTTTGACCGACTTTTTACCGACGGTGCGTAACATAATTATTTTATTCAAATACATCAAAAACCTTGAAAATATGGATATTTTCTGTCAAAATCTTGGGAAAGTGCAGAAAATGACATATCTACTAAAATAGAATATATTGTATCAATAAAATCTTTGTTTTTATGACAATAAAATGAATATACGTTATAAACTAATATGGGACAATCCTTACTGGATATTTTGTCAGAAAGGCAAGATAGTTTCTCAAGAAGACAACTCTGAATTATTACAATTTGAAATCCAAAGAAGTGAAGATATTATATTGTTTTCTGGAAAGAAAATTGGAAAAACACTGTGGAAATGGGAAGATCGTTGGAAATCGGGAACATGGGCTGAAGCACATTCTGGCGAATTAGTTACCTGTAATGATCAATTTCTAGCGAGAGCAGATGCCTGTTTGCCAAATTATATACGAAAAAATGGGTCAATACATAGTACCGTTTTGAAAATAGCAACAACAAATAATACAAATTATTTCATTGAATGGGATACGATGCTTTGGTTTAATCTTATTTCAAAAAAAGATATTATGATACTTTGCGATGAAAATAAAAATATGATTCTAAAGTCGGTTAATCCTCCTACATACAATTTTTCTGTAGTCGGTAGTTCCAGTGAATTAATGATATTAATTACAATTTTTACAGCGTACATTTTGAAGATTCCTATGGTTTGTATCGGTGCATGATAAATGAAAATTTCTGATTATTACGGATTAGGTGTCTCTCAACAGAATAGTAAAATAATTAGTAATATTTCAGCGGAATTTTCGTTAAAGGTAAGCAATCATAAGGTGGGCAACCTTTCGCTGAAAGGTTGCGTCGGCGATAGCCGACTTGTACCTTGTTTATGGACGGAAATTATCTACTAAAACGTAGGAATACCAATTATCATCGTTAATCTGATTCACTGTCGGCGAGTACGCCGACGCGACCTTTCAGCGAAAGGTCGCCCACCTCTGTAATGTTTGGACACCTAATCCGAGAGAATCGGGAAAATTTAATTTTGATCATTCAAAAAATACTGAACATAACTCTAACTCAGTATAGATTGTTTTTTTATTTGAATTGCCTTAACAAGACGAATTGGAGTGTCCGAACCGATAATATACTGAGTATTCTGATTCGTCAATAAACGAATACCCTGCGAACCACTCATAAAATAAGCCCACACCGGTTTACCTTCAAAGTTTCCCCATCGAATTCCCCAACCTCCAAAATCTCTTATGGGACGAAACGTTATTGTTTCAACTGACACGATAGAATCAAGTTCAATATGCAGTAATCGCAATCGTAAAAAACCCGTTCGTAATGTGAAAAAATTGTTATTTACTTCCACTTTAAAACCGCAAAAAAGGATTGATACGTCACAAATTACCATA
>JAISBG010000035.1 GCA_031266315.1 Planctomycetaceae bacterium
TCACTCACTAAAGAGATTTTTTGAAACAAAAAATCCTAGTGTTCAAAGGTTGGTTGTTAATAAAGGTTGGTTGTTAATTTTGACAGATTGGTGTAGCAAAAAATCGGGCAGTTATGTAATTAATCTTGAGTCTCATCTCCAATTTCCTACGCTTCATGTTTCCATTCGAGAGGAGGATTTCCCAAAACAGACCCTATACAATACCGCTATTTCGGTTCCTTGTCAACCCGAAATGATTTTTACGTTGACGGGTTCGTTTACGCAGCAAACATTGGAAAGTGAGAAAGACGGAATCCTCACAATCTACTATCTCATGTTACGCACGGTCGGCGAAAAGTCGGTCAAACATACATTAACAACAGAATTTTGTTGTCCGGTAGGATAGCAAGTTTTTCTTCCGCCCCTTTAGGGGCAACACAAGCCAGCCCGCCGCAACGCGGCGGGTGAGAACCAATAACACGCCGCCCTGAAAAGGCAATAATAGTTATGCTGCCCTTACAGGGCGATTGTTCGGGCGGGATTTACCCGCCGCGTTGCGGCGGGCTGGCTTGTGTTGCCCTTGCAGGGCGGAGGAAAACTCGCAATCCTACCGAGTTGATGTCTATTTGACCGACTTGTTTACCTACGGGGCGGAACTGGAGTTACTATGTTAGTCATAAAATTGGTATTTTTATAACTATTCCGTGTAATTTTTGTTAAAAATCGGTAGGTAAACGGTCTTGGATAGATTGCATGATTTTTTCAAACACGGTACCGATTCTGCCTTTGAAGGATTCGCCTTTTAATGTACGAATTTCTTCGGCAAATTTACCGCAACGCAGAGCAAAAGTATCCAACGCTTCAAGAGATTGCCAAATAAGATAGGGAGAATCAGATCGGGCGGCTTCCAATAAAATTGGTACAGCAATGTTTACATCGCAGTCTTTACCGTAACGCCCCAATGATTCGGCAACCACAATACGAACAGAAATATTTTTGTCGTTAATTTGGTTTTGAAGAATCGGTTTCCACGAATCCAACAGAGTCGTTGTTGTTTCGTTGGGTTGCGTTCCGTCAACTCCCGCCGTGTCCGCAAGACGAACCAAAATTCCAATCGCCCCCCAATACCGAACAGCCGACTCCGTGTCCGAAAGTAATTCCCGTAACTCCGATTCTGTTACCGAACGGTCGGTTGCCCGATCAGCGGCATTGAGAATTTTTTCAAACGGATATTGTTTTGCATCGTGTCCCATTTCATACGGTGTTGAACCGGCAAACCGCGTATGGAGCATTGCTTCCGGAAGGAAATGGACATCACGAATTGTTGACAAATGTTCATACAATACCGATTTCAATTTTGTTTTAATATTACGGTATTCCGGTGAATCCGCCAGATTGACAATTTCATCGTGATCGGTTTTGAGATCGTAAAGTTCTTCCGTCGGTTTGAGTTTCCAGAAAAACGCTTGTTCCGCCGGTAAATTGCCTTGATCGTAAAGTTCCCGCCAAACCTGTGTTGTGCGGGTCTGAAACATATAATTGTTGTGCGCTCCGTAAATGATTTCAGGATGATAATTCCGTACATAAACATATCGTCCGTCGCTGACGGAACGAACCAGATCACCTCGTTCATCCATTCTGCCGCGAAAACCGAACACAAATTCACGCGGTTTGCCGATAAACTTCCCCGCAAAAGCGATTCCTTGCATGGTTTTCGGCGGTTCAATTCCGGCGAGACTTAACATTGTCGGAGCCAAATCGACAAACGAAATCAAACGTTCACTTTTTGTTCCGTTTCGATAATCCGGCGGAGCAAGATGTTTGAATTTCGGCGGAAAATAAACAATAAAAGGAACACCAAGTCCACAGTCAAACGGAGTTCGTTTGTTACGCGGCATTCCGCTGCCGTGATCGCCGAAAAAGAATACAATCGTGTTTTCCGCCAAACCTGCTTTTTCCAGTTCGTCGAGTTTCACACCGCAACGAATATCCATCTCAGCAATCCGGTCATGGTATTGCGCCCAATCACGGCGAATTTCAGGAACATTCGGATGATATTTCGGAACCGGTTCTTTTTCCGGATCGCGTTGGAGCTCGTGTTTGTTACGAATTTGTGATTCGTGTGTTGTTTCAAAATTGAAAACAGCAAAAAACGGAGTGTTCGGCGGACGGTTTTTCCAATGAGCCTTGTTACTCGAAACATCCCAGCAATTCTTACCGTCTTGAGCAAAAACATTGTAATCTTCCTTAAAATTATTCGCACAATAATATCCGTTCCGTCGGAGATAGCGGGGAAACATTTCGATTTGATTGGGCAACGGAACACTGCTTCTCATTTGTTCGGCTCCGAGCGATGCCGGATAACAACCGGTAATAATTGTTGTCCTTGCCGGAGCGCAAACCGGATGATTCGACCACGCAAATCGATATAACATTCCGCGTTCGGCGAGACGATCCAATACCGGAGTTACGGCGGTTGGAGATTCGTAACATCCGAGATGCCGCCCGATGTCTTCACAGGTCAACCATAAAATATTGGGTTGGTCGTCCGCCAAAATTGACGAAACAAAAAAACAAATCAATAACGTTAATGTTTGACAAATTATTTTCATTGCAATAATTCAGAGGAATTTCCATCAATAACCGACTTATCCTGTTTATGGGTAAATTCGTTGCACGGCGAATTTTAATCCAAAGGAACCAACAAAGAATAACGGCAAAGTATAATTGATTGAATCAATAGAATCAAGACAATCCCCAAAAAAGGTTGGCGATTTTATACTGTGTTAGTCATAAAATTGGTATTTTTATAATAATTCAGTGTAATTTTTGTTAAAAGTTGTCATAACTATTTACTTTTACTTAATAGGTACAAAAAGCGGAGTAGCCCGATAGGGTTTAATTTTCATAACCGCAGGTCAAAGACCTGCGGTTACGAAAATAACGCCCTGTCGGGCTATTCGGTTTTCGGGTCAATCCAGAAAATAGTTACTTGAAAAATACCAAATATAACCCTAATACAGTATACGTTACTTTAAAGATAATTTCTTAAAAGAAGTTTTCTACAAAATTTGTAATATTTCAGTAGAATTTTCCTGATTCTACCGGATTAGGTGTTCAAGTATTGAAAATTCTGGGACTTGAATTTTGATAACCCTACGGACTTTTCAATATAGGAACACCTATAATCCGGTTGAATCAGAAAATTGTATTATTATTTGTAACATTCTATTTTAATGCTGCAATTAATATTGCAGCAAGAATGTTCCTAGAACAGCGCGGTGGTCGGAAGGATAATGATCGAATCCGATGTCCGTCAAATTGCTTTTCTCGCCGACAACCTGAACATCAACGACTTCCGTTTTTGAACCGTGAAAGAATAGAAAATCAATCCGGTCAAATACTTCGCGTTTGGCGGGTAAGGTTGTCCATGTGTGTCCTTTATGAGTAACTTCATCGGGATATTTCACTCGATAACTGTCTTTCATGTCGGCTTTTTCCATGAATGTTTTTGTGGCGAGCCACGCGACGGGTATTTTACAAATTCCCGCTTTTGCCGCTTTTTCTGTCCAATCCAAGCACGACGGCTCGTTGAAATCACCGGTCAGAAAAATCGGGCAATTGTCCTTTTGTGCCTCCTTAATGTCGGAAACTGTCGCTTCAACATCTTTCTTACGCGACTTCCACGCCGATTCAATCGCTTCTTCAGCGGTGTTGAGCAATGGAGCATTGCAGTACGGGATACCGTTCAACTGATAGGGTTCATACGGGCAATGAATTAGATGAATGTTGAACATCCAGACAAAACGGTTTTCGTCGATTTGTATTTTGCAACCCTTGCGGTTTGTCGATATTTGCACCACCGGATAACGGCTAATAATCGTACAATTTGAACTGGTGTAAGAATGCCAATTCATCTCGTTGGCAATTTTTTCAGCCATATTGTTACCGTTTTTTGAAGATTCCTGAATACCGACAATATCGACCGATGTTTCACGAATGACTCGCGCGGTTTCTTCAACAGATTTCCCGCCGCCAACCCAAATATTGAAACTCATCACTTTTAATTGTTGCGTATTTTGTTGCTGTTCCTGAGCAGTGAGAACCTGCGGAATTAACACAACAACAGAAAACGCGAACACCAATAAAAATGACAACTTCCTCGATAATATACACGAAAACATACGAAACAGTTTCATAAACTTGTTCTCCTTTTTATTAAAATTTAACGTAATATGTAATACAAGAGAAACCGTTACGACTTACTCCGGTCTCGCGGTAACTCTTGCTTGATAGACGGCACCAAAACAATTTTAACGCCGTTTCAATTCGTTTACTTTTTTCGGCGAAGTATCGGCTTCGCCGGTCAGATTCAATTCAATTTTTTTATTTCCATTTGCCGGAATAGTTGCGGTTAGTCCGCTACTTTTGACATCGGCGTATTGTAACGGAAGATGTTCTATCACCTCGCGTGTATCAATAACAACCCGATTCTTTCCTGAACCCTCTTCACGCATTTCACCACGATATTCTGCTTTCGTAACGGTAACAATGTATTCACCGGGGTAAACTCCGTCGCCGGGGTTAAGTGTCATCATGGTAAACGAACCGTTGGCGTTAGTGGTTGCCGACGCGGCGCGGGTTTCACCAACCGGATTGAATATCACCAACGCATTGCCAACCGGTTGACCGTTAAATTTTACCACCCCGCCCGCAGGAGACAACCCGTCAAGTTTACTGCTATTGCATCCAAAACAAATTAGACACATACTAAGAACAAAAATCGTAAAAATCTTTTTCATCATCTTAATCCTAAAAAATTTTGTTGAAAGATAATATGTAACTGTCTATTTAGTTTATAAATTTCATAGGCGGTTACTTTAGCAAGTATTTCGTCCTGAAAGCAATTGTGTTTTTTTACAAGCGGGGGTGATATTTTTGGGGGGTTGAAATTTTTAAAAAGTTTATGCGTAAGTTGATATTCTTCATGTAGTTATGAATATTTTTTGGAGTAACGTCTCTTTTTTTCTTTTTTTTGGGGCGTGGATATAGGGTTAGCAATGTTTTTTTGGGTAGTTTTTCTACCGTCGATTCTCTGTTCCCCTCCCAAAGTGGTTTACATTGTTTTATTGATATTTTTTTGGTGTTGATACATTCTTTTGAATACATTATCCGTTTTGGTTCTTGTTACCGCCATTGCCGACATGTACAGGGCGTTTCTTACTGTTGCTCTTCCGCCGTGGATGTGTCTTTTTCCTCTCATTTTTCCGCTGTCCCAGTTGATGGGCGTAAGTCCTATTAACGTACAGAGCGTGTCCGCATTTCCCTTGCCAATCTCGGGGCATTCAACCGCCAACGTACGCGCGACCTCCAC
>JAISBG010000106.1 GCA_031266315.1 Planctomycetaceae bacterium
TTCTGATTCTACCGGATTAGCCCTATCTGGTTATTCGCTTTGTCGGAGCAATCCGGTAAACTCTGTGAGGTCAACAAACAAGTATTTTAAAACGTCAAGATGAGACATTTTCTTGTAACATTACGGTTTTATTTATTTTTTTCTAAATTTATTTTGATTTACTCCAGCGGATTGAAAACAAATCCGACAATGAGTTTTGGATAAAAGTAGGTACTTTTTGCGGGCATGCGGTCGCCGAGAATACTCAACGATTTAATATGTCCGACTGTTGCCGGCATCACGAGAGCCGCCAACGGATAATTTCCTTGTTTTAATTCCGTAACAACTTCGTCAACCTGATGAACATACGTTGGTTTCGGATAGTCTTTATTTCCAAGCAGTGTTTCGATAATCAGGCAATGCAGTAAACTGACGCCAAGTTCCCGCCATTCGGGATGATGTCCGGCGGCTGTTTCATTCATTTTGTCGCGTCCTGATTGGGTGATCGTTGTCAACAACCATTTTCCGTCTTTTGCCGTGTGCAAACCGATTGCGTCTTGCCGTTTTTCTTTTTCGATACGTTGCCAAACCTGATAGGCAGCATCGGGGGAATTGCCGACTTCTTCCGTTGTAAAACAATTTCCAAGTTTTATTTTGAGTTCTTCACTGGAAAGTTCAGGCAATCCCGGAAACAACCGATGTGTCGGCAACACAAGAAGTCCGGAATCTTCCATTGCCACGCAAACCATCAGTACATAATTTGCCGGATGATCACTCGTCAGCAATCCCATGTCGTCCACCTGCATCCGGTAATTGCACGCCGTTTCGTAACGGTGATGCCCGTCGGCAATAAAAATCGGTTTGGACTCCATCTCTTTAACAACCGCCGCAATGGTTTCGGCATCGTCAACCACCCACATTCGGTGAACAACACCAAGATGATCGGTTGCTTCGGCAAATGGAAATGTTCCTGTTTCAATAACAGTTTCCAGATTTTGTTGAATTTTATTTTTCTCGTCGGGGTAAAGCCCGAAAATCTGACTAAAATTCATTTTGCACGCGGTTGTCAACATGAGCCGGTCAAGTTTTGGCGCATTCATTGTCATTTCGTGCGGATAAACCATTCCGTAACCAAAAGGAACCGCACGGCAAACACACATAAATCCTTTCCGTGTATGCATTTGACCATCTGCTTCAAAAATCTGGTGATACACATAAATTGCCGGTTTTTCGTCCTGAACAAGAATTTTTTCGTTTTTCCATTCGACGAGTGTTCCGGCGGTTCGTGTGTAACGATTATCTTCCGCATCGTCAGTGTGAGAGATTTTGTTCAGAATAAGCCTGATGACATTGTTTGGATGCCGCGTGTAAAGTTCCTCCTGCAACGTATCGTCGATCACATCATACGGCGGTGCAACAACATCATCTAGATTTTTAATCTTTTGATTATTATAACGATAACCTGAAAAAGGTTTGATGTCCATTGATATTTTATATTGTGTTATTGGGAAAGAAATGAAAAACCGGAATCAAACGATTCTATAACCGATAAGGTATAGAGTAAAAGTATCTGACTCCCAAACCATTGTGTAAAGATTAAAACATAAATCACGGCGGCAAAAAAATCAATAGAGAACAGATAAAAAGTCATCGCAGAAGGCGAAGTAAAGATAAGCAAAATATGGTTTTAATTGTGTTGCGGAAAAAGAACTTACGTAACTATTCAGTGGAATTTTCGTTAAAAGTAGAAGATCACCAAGTGGGCGACAGTGAATTAGATGAACGATTGCAAATGGTGTTGCCTTCCGTTTTGGAGTCAATAATAAACCAACCGGCGCGACCTTTTTAGCAAATAGCGAAAGGTCGCCCACCTTGTGATAAATTGCCCACCTTTGATAACCTGCCTCACGGTTATTTTACAAAGTTGCTAGAGGAACAGCAATGTCATCACAATCAGTAACGGTAACAAAATCAGGAAACTATAAACCATGTATCCCAGAAAACTAGGCATTTTGACACCGGATTGTTCGGCAATTGCTTTGACCATAAAATTGGGACCGTTGCCGATGTAGGTCATTGACCCCATAAACACCGCCCCCAATGCAACCGCAACCAAAAGATGATAGTCAATAAAACCACTGTTGCCCACCTGAACCAATTGACCGTTGTCGTATTTTTCCTTCCACTCAGGATCATTCTGCAACTCCTCCGCACTGTTCGGCGATAACGATTTTGCCGTTTCAAAAAACACAACATAAGTCGGAGCGTTATCAAGTACCGAACTCAGTGTACCGGTTGCCCAGAAAAATAATTTCGTTTTTTCAATACCGGTTTGTTGCTCAGCACGGGCGACAATATTTTTGCCTTCATAATTCAAAATCTGAAGCGGAGCCTGCATACAAATAAAAATACCAAAAAATAACGCCGCAACTTCGCCGATTGCCAGAAAGTTGAAGGTATTTTTGCGGCGTATTTCAAAGCTGCCCAAAAACAACGACAACGCCGCAAGTCCCAACTGCACCGCTTCACGCAGATAACTCCAAGGATGCCAATCCGTTCCCGGAATTGCCTTACCCGGATCAAGGAACATGACCGCACAAACCACTCCGGCAAGCAACGGAATATTTAACAAACATCCGGTAATTTTAAGAGCGGTTTGTTCTCGTAAATCCGCAACTTTATTCTCTTCCGGTTCCTTAGGATAATACCAAACAGTGTCCCAGAGAAAATAGAAGCCAATCAAAATTAAGTTGACAAACACCCACGCGGGCCAAAGAGCAAACAATGTCCAAAAAAAATCAATGCCCCGTAAATAACCAAGAAATAACGGCGGATCTCCAAGCGGTGTCAGGCAACCGCCGCAATTACAAACACAAAAAATAAACACAATAATCGTGTGAACTTTGTATTTTCGTTGTTTGTTGGTTTCGAGTAAAAGCCGGATTAGAAGCATTGCCGCTCCGGTGGTTCCGACAAGACTTGCCAAAACCGCTCCGATTAAAAGAATTGTCGAATTGACAAAGGGGCTTGCTTTCAAATCGCCTTCGATTCGAATACCGCCGGTAATCGTAAAAAGTGAAAAAAGCAAAACAATAAACGGAATAAATTCATTCACAATCGCGTTGACAAAAACCGCCTTCGCAATCTCAAAACCGCCCCGTGAAGGTTCAATCACCGCATGTCCGGGCCAATGCAACTCGACAGGAAAATTACAAGCGAGAAAATAATAAAGCAATGTAATAACACCAAGACCAAACGCAACAAGAAATTTATTCGTATTACTTTCCCAAAACCGCGCCGCAACCGGATGCAACGGCAAAAACGCAATACTCAACAACAATATCGCAAACGGTGCAACCATAATATACGGCGGATGATGGGCTGTTGCCGCTTTTTCGGAATTTCTACACCATAGTGAAAAGGCGCAGACATTCACGGGAGGTGCTATTTCCGCTTTTTCGGAATGTTGTTCTGTTGTTCCATGTTCAGAGTCGTGATGTTCCGATTCATGATGAGGTGTGTTCGCTATTTCCGTCCATTGTTGCGGCAGACCTTGCCAAACAAGGCAACCATATAACGCAAGAATCAGGACAATAGCAATCGCAACAGGAATAAGCCTTTTTGTTGGTTGTGCTTCGTGTTCCTGTTCGGATTCGTGTTGAGAAGAATGTTCAAGATTTTTTGGCAAATTATTTAGCGAATTATTTGGCGAATTGTTTGGCGAATTGTTTTGAAAAGAGTTGTGTTCGGACATAATAGTTTAAGTTTAGCGGTTCTTCTTTGGAACCGACAGACAGATGAAAATTCAAAAATACACCGCAGCCAACTGCAATGTAAAACACATTTCAGAATACCAAATTATAAAAAAGTCGCAACCCCGATAGTATTTTGGGCAGTAGGATTGCAAGTTTTTCCTCCGTCCTGTAGTGGCAAACGCCTATTAGCCCATCGCAACGCGGCGGGTTGTTAGGCAATGTCCTTGTATGATTATCAT
>JAISBG010000128.1 GCA_031266315.1 Planctomycetaceae bacterium
TGTCTGCCAATTTCGGCGTTTTCACCTGATTCATTGTCGGCGAGTTTTTCTACCAACATTTTGTCCCTAACGGGATAGGAAAATTAACTATTCCGTAAGATTAAAGACGCCGTTGATGCGTAACATGAGTTATTAAAATGCTTGGACACCTAATACGTAGGATCAGAAAAATTCTCATTGCTATTGACACGTTTTGGAGAGGCGTGTATCATATGGGAATAATTATTTTTTCTGTCTTTATTCATTTTCGACTTTTGGAGACAATTTTTCCGTTTTGAAGAATAAATTGCCCGGATTTTTGTTCGGGTATTAAAAAAATCGAGTACGTCAACAATATTGAGATCGCTTAGGCGAACTGTAATTTTCTACAAACCAACGGATTTCCCGAGTAGAAAATTACTGTGGTTTGGTAAAGTTACGTGTCTCCCGTAAGGGAGCGTCGCGTACCAAACCTCAGATATAATTCAGTATTACATGTAATACACCACTTTGGTCGGTGGGAATAATTCTGTACTATAGTAACGTGTCGCTCCGTCTAAGAGCGATATTCTGTTGCCGTTTCTCGGCGTTGTGTTTTCCCAATTTCCACGATACCCGAAACGGTTTACCGCCTGTTACTATTTATAGCGGCGGTGATGACAGTCGTGTTTCGTTTTGGGGAATGATCTACCCCTTTATCGAACAACAATCTCTTTGGGACGAGTTGGTACAATATGGGTTACAAAACGCCGTCATGAACGATTGGTGGCGTGGTACGGCGTTGGGAGGTTACGCCGCCGGTAATCAGATGAATGAGGAAAAAAGAAAAGCATTTGGTTCCGTTCCGATTTATCGTTGCCCAAGTCGGCGAGGCGGCGGACCCATTTTTACTGAAGACACCGATCCAACATTAGCACCAAACTGGTTCACTTATCATTTGGGACCTCAAGGAGATTATGGAGTTGTTTTTGCTAATGGAGCCGGTAATTTTTATGTCAACAGTCAACCAGATTGTCCAAACGCGATTGATCGTTCTCGCGGTCCGTTTCGTGTTGCACTCATTGAAATTTTCGGAGACCTTTCTTCGTGGAAACCGCGCGATACAATGGCGTGGTGGCAAGACGGAATGAGTAATCAAATCCTTGTCGGTGAAAAACATATTCTTCCGAAAGATGTTGGTAAATGTGTACCGTTTGACACTGGCGGAAATGATGAAGATCGTGATACCACCGGAGATTGTTCTATTCTTGTTACCGGATATTGGAGAACCAGTGCGATGGGACGTCCTGTAACATTTGATTTTGCCTCATCATCTGTTGCCAGCGGTGATAACGGGGCAACGACAAACGAAGGTGATCCCAATGATCCAACGGTCAGACTCATTGCCAATCGACCGGATATGCCTTATTATGGACAAAATCTGGAACAGAGTTGCTTCGGGAGTTTTCATCCGGGAGTTTCCATGTTTCTGATTGGCGACGGATCAGTTTATCCGTTTCCCGTAACAATATCACGGATTCCGTATCACCGTTGGGCAATGGTCAACGATGGAAATCAAGTTACGTTACCGTAAATATTCGGGGCAATGAAATGAAATATCAAATTGGGGAAGGCGACCCTTCGCTGAAGGGTCGCACCGGTTGAGTCAGCATTGACTCCCAAACGCTCCAATGGATAATTAAAATCTCTGATAGATTTTTCAAAATGTTGGGCGGCACTTTGTACTAAAGTGTTCACCCTTTTTATTTGTTCCTCTTCTGGTAACTTCCAAACTTGTTTTCCGTTAACCATTTTAAGAAAAGCACTTACGCTTGTATAGCAAACGCTCAAGTCTGGGGCATCCATGATACAATCGAAAACTTTTTGTTGCAATTTTGCATCACATTCCATTGCCGCCAAGACGTCCGAGTAAGTCAATTTTCCGTCAAAAAACTCTTCAAAAGTGGGAAATTCTGTGGGAATTTGTTTGAAAAATTCGGTTACTCCCAAACTTGCTTCATTTTCAACTTGTCCCAGTTTGGCGTAGTCATCATCCGGCATTGGTTGAATACAATGTATAAGTCGCACATGTTCCGAATTCCCAAAACATTACAGACCGCGACCAGCCGAGCTGCTCTTTGTCCGTTTGGCAACTTGACCGCTGGTTAATAAAAAACTTTTCCCAAATGTTCAGAACCGGCTTTTCGCATTTTCTTTTTAATAAGTGTTCCGACATTTTTGCAATTACGATATTTTTCAAAAACAAATTCCTGCTCCGGTTTACTTTTTTCATGAATTGCCTTCAAATAAGGAACCAATTCAATAAAAAACGGTATACAACGAGTTCCAGTTTTGCCAGATGTCGGAACTTGAAAAATCCCGTTCCCCGTCGAAAGACAAGAAGCGGAAAAACTTGTAAACCGTAAATCCCGAATCTCCGAAGGTATCCGCAAACCTGCATAACGAGCAAACGCCAAAATTCCCGCCAGTTCAATATCATCATCACACGCACGAATTGCCTCCTCAATCTCTTCATAAGTTACATAATAAACCCGTTCCGGTGTTGTTGTTGTTGCCCGCTCTTTGCCGTAATTCCGTCACGAACATACCGCATCTATTGCTCGTTCATTTGTCCTGTCAAATATTCGCAACAAATATGTGTCAATCTCTTCTCCCAATATTATACGTAAATTCTCCGGGTCGGTTTGTTGTC
>JAISBG010000795.1 GCA_031266315.1 Planctomycetaceae bacterium
ATTAAAATTGGAAAATAAAAAAGATTGGAATTGTTGTATCCTTTGCACGGTAACAAATAGGTCTTTTTTGGGATTCCGGTACTCCGCTTAATACGGCAGTTTGTGCAAGTGAAAATTCCAATATTTGTTCCCAATAACCGCGCTAGCGGTGGCATTATAGATAACCGGTGGTGGAGCGAAGCGGAACCACCGGTCACGTACCACAACAACTTTGAGCCGCGCTAGCGGCGACATTATTATCGTTGTTTGCGTTAATCCTAGCCGGTCATGTCGTCGCTAGCGCGACTTGTATTAATGGAGGAGCGTGATCGGCGGTTTCGCTCCGCTACACCGCCGGTTATTCATAATAACACCGCTAGCGCGGTTAAGAAAAACCAATTCTATAAAAAGGTCAATTTGTTACCGTTCAAAGTATAAATGAGGTTGCGAAGAATTGATTTCGATTCTTTAAAAATACCGAACATAACCCTAACGCAGTATAATTATTTACCCATTAACTATTTCTTTGACAGAAATGGTTTACCGAAAGATTATGCTCCCTGTGTATTTTTCACGGTTAAAAACAACTCTTTTATTTGTGCGGAATAATCGGGAGGTAGGTGGCGTTTTGCCAAAAATGTTGCAATGTGTTGGTACGGTGTTTCAGCGAATACTTTCTATATCGTTGCATAAATTATAATACAAATAAATGTAACAATAATTGGAGATATTAATAATGTATAACACTGTCATGATTAACCGTCAAAAACAAACGAAAAATAATTTTTATACAACAATGAAAATGTTTCAATTAAGATGTATTTTAGCAGTGATGTTGTTTGGAAATACAAGAGATGTTTTTGCACAAATTACTAGAATATGGTTATCGCATCGTACCAATTATCCGTCGCATATTGTTATCAATTGGGAAAGTTCAACTCCCGGTCATTCGGAAGTATATTTTTATATTGAACCCGATAACAATTATCGTGTTATTAAAGAAGAAGATACGACGTTACACCATGTAGAAATACCCTTGAAATACCATGATGTACAGTATCATTATCATGTAAAAACAGGGAGTGAACAATCGGAAACATATACCTTCAAATCCTATCCGTCATCTCAACATGAATTGAGAATTGCTTTTGTGGGCAACTGGCTTGCTTCTCCAAATCACGACCTTTCAAAACTAATAGAGGATGCACCTCATTTGTTGTTCAGTCTTGGCGATAACATTCGTAACTTACACCAGAGTTGCGGTGTTGGTGTAACAGATTGTATCGAACCTTTTTTGAAACTAATTGATCATTATCCGAATTTGTTTCGTTCTACGCCATTTATGTCAGTGCTTGGAAACCATGATAAGGAAATCAGACCAAGAGGTAATCGACCGCCTTCTGAATCAGTATATGATCTGAATGTTACGGCATACCGCAAATTTATTGAATTACCGGATGACGAATGGAAATGGGAATTTGGTATTCCGGATTTCCATATTTATTTTGTGGGACTGGATTTGAATCATACCAGTGATTTCAACACAACATGGCAATCTTGTCACGATTTTCATAAGAATTCTGAACAGTTCAACTGGTACAAAACTGTTATGGAAACTCGCTCCAAAGGATACACGATTACATTGAACAACGAAAAAAACAACAATGTGCGTGTACTGGAGCAAGGGTTATGGCAGGAATTACTTGAGAAGGGAAACGCAGTGATTACAGGATTCGGACATTTTGCGGAATATGCCGAAGTCAATGGATGTTCTTACTTTAACACATCGCTTACTTCTGCCGGTACTCTCCGTCCTGATCCTCATTCTAAATTTATAAAACAAAAAGAAAGTTATATTCTCTTACGATGCACTAATAAGAACCCCTTATCACTGGAAATAAAACAACTTGATGGAACAATTATTAACACCACTATATTCAATCCTGTTTCAAATGAGTTTTTTTAAAACAATTAACACAAAACTCAATGTTATTCCGAATGATTCTCGTTACCGTTCCGATTATTTGAAATTCGGCAACTGTTTTATTATTTCAAAAATTTCCGTATTATTCACTCGTTCAGGATGAATCACTAATAAATTGGCATTAAGTTCCGTTGTATCTTCTGCCGACTGTTTCGGATTAGCGCAACCGATTGCCCGAATAACGTTACTCCGATTTGCCAGACGAATTGCGGTTGCGGATTGTTTTGTTAAGGCAACGCCGTGAGTTTTTTCTTGGGACAATTGCCGTTCCGCTTCATTCAATAATTCCGTAAGTGTTGCGAAAGATTCCTGTTTCAGGAAAACTTCTTTTCGCAACAAATTTAATAAACTGTTCGGTAATTCTGCCGGTTTATGAAAAGCAAGCCAGATTGCCGGACTAATTTGGTCTTCGTGTAACGGCAATTTAACGGCAACTTCGATTTTCCGTTTCCGTATTTCGTCTTTCGCTGAAGGCGTCAGAATACTTTTCGGCGAAATAAATAATTTTGTTGCGTTACCAAGACGTTCCTTCAACTCCGCTAGCGAAACAACACGGTTGTCGAGGTAAATTTCGTTCACAAACGGTTTTTCAATATTGTTTTTAACGTCAAGTTTTGTATCGGTTTTTGTGGTATTTTCTGAAACAGTTTTAGTGTCAGAAGTAACCGGTTCCGGTAAAACGGTCAAATCAGCCATGATTTGCCGGACGATTATATCAACATCGAACGTTACGGCAAACGGCGTGTGAAGAGCAAGGAACGGAGAAAAACCGGTTTCAGACATGACTTTCTTTTCGTATCATTAAAATATTTCTGAACAATTAACGTTGCCGTTCTTCACTTTAGCGTTATTTACATTCCGTTATCAGCGATTCCAATGACCGACCAACGAACCGGACTGGCTTTAGTGCCGATCAATTCTGATGTAAATTTACCGTCACTGGTAATCATCACTTCGTCGCCAACACCTGCACCCAATTTGTCAACCGCAATATACGGTTCCGCATCTGTTTGAACAACCAACATTTTCCAACCGTCCAAAGTCGGATGTTTTATCGTTGCGGTTACCGTACCAATTACTTTACCTTTAATCATCGGTGAAATTCAGTTTTTATCACAAATAAAATTTGGGGCAATGATTGTACGTGTTTTCAATCAATACCGCTTGTAATATCGAAACTTATTTCCCTAAAATATGCAGGCTGTCAATCAAAGCGCAACGTCGTTGTCGGGTAAAAGTCAACGGCGTTGTAATTCCTTCGCCGGTTGGTCCTGCAATCGAAAAAGAGGAATAACCTTCACCGCCTCCGCCATTGCCAGCCGTACTCGGACCGTTTTTAACAAAAATAGTTGTATCCATTACTTTACCCATTTTTGTCATATTTAATACGTTATTTGAATGAATGATTGCCGTGTGACGAAAACCGTGTTCGTATTTTTTTGCCAACATGATTCCTTCGTCAACATCGCGAACACGGACAAACGGCAGGAATGGCATCATCTGTTCAACTGTTACAAACGGATTGGATTCCTCTGTTTCTCCGAATAAAAGCGGAATATCGTCCGAAATATTCTTACCGATTCCTGTTGCGAGAACTCGCGCATCTTTACCAAGAAAATCACGGCTGGGAACATCATGCCGCGCTGCACCTTCACCGGTTTGAACAATTCCTTTTCGTGTCATTAAATCCGTTTCGGCTGCATTGAGCCGAACAGCACCAGCACGTTCCATTGCTTTGAGCATCGCTTCCAACACGGATTCGACAACAAAAACCTCTTTTTCGGCAAGGCAAAGTAAATTATTGTCATAATAAGCACCGGCAATAATACTCCGCGCCGCACGGTCAAGATCCGCCGTTTCGTCAACCACGACCGGCGGATTGCCCGGTCCGGCAACAATAGCACGTTTTGTTTGAGACAGTGCAGCTTTCGCAACACCGGGACCTCCCGTTACAACAATCAAATTCACATTCGGGTGTTTGAAAATTACGTCCGCCGTCTGCATGGTCGGCTCAACAATAACGCTAATCAGATTGTCAAGACCATGCGCACGAAAAATCGCTTCATTGAAACGCCGGACACCTTCTGCTGCAATTTTTTTACCGCTTGGATGGGGATTGACGACAAGCGTGTTGCCGGACGCAATCATATTAATTGCGTTATTCGCGATGGTTGGCAACGAATGAGTTACCGGTGAAACGGCTCCGATAACACCAAACGGCGAAAACTCAATCACCGTCAATCCGTGATCACCGCTGTAAACTTCGCTCCTAAGAAACTCAACACCGGGCGCGTTTTTCCCGAGACCAACTAATTTATCAATCTTATGTTCGAGTCGACCTATTTTTGTTTCGTTTAATTCTAGCGTACCGAGTTCAACACTTTGTTCAATAACAATACGACGGATAATGGAAAGAATCTCTTTTCGTTCCGCAATTGTCCGGGTTTGTAATTCTTCAAACGCCGTGCGTGCCGCCGCTACTGCGTCATTCGGGTCGGAAAAGAGTCCGTTGTAACCGCGAAAACTTCGTGCCGAAATCGGTAACGAAAAATGTGACGCGTTGCCCGGACACCCCATAGGTACTTCCTGATTGCTAATCCGGTTAATAACTTCTTCAACAATATTCCGAATAACAGGTTCGCTCAGATTTTGCATGTAATTCCTCCATGAATCGCTTTTGTTAAAAAAAATAATATCAATTTAAGTTTTTAATTT
>JAISBG010000310.1 GCA_031266315.1 Planctomycetaceae bacterium
TTTTTACCTACGGTGCGGTGCGGAACATGAGTTAGGAACATAAATAATTGTCCGCCCAATTCCGAAACAATCTAGGGATTTTTTATGGTTTGGTAATTGTCGGAATTATTTCTGACGGATCAATTTTTGTATCAATTTTGAGATTGTTTTCCGTCGGTGCGATTGCGGGATATTCGGTACTGATTGGCGAAGATGATGTAACAACAACAGAATCAATCGGAATCCGGTTGACTACTGTTCGTTTCCGTTCAATCGTATAAGTGTACGGAACCCATTTTTCCCGTGTTACCGGTTTACGAACTGTTCGTGTTACCGGAACGATTTTAGCAACTTTGACTTCATAAGGTTCAACACGTTCTTCTGTTACTGTTTTATAAGTCGTTACGGGAATATTTTCAACACGTTCTTCTGTAATGATACGTTGAACAGTAACCGGTGTTTTTTGTTCGACTTTTTCGACAACTTGTTTGTAGGTTGTGGTCGGAATTTTACGAACAACTTCTTCCTGTATCGTTTTCGGAACTTGAACCTGTTCGGTTCGGACAGTCTGCTCCTCACGGAATGTTGTTCGTGTTACCGGAACTTGTTCCATTCGTTGTTCCTGCATCATATTTGTAACCGGAACCGTTTGAGTTACGTAATTAGGCTGATAAACTTTATTGACTTCGTAACGCGGTGCTCCTTCCATTTCCGTCCAATAAAATCCCGGCAGCCGCCTACGTGTTGTTCCTGTTGCCGGATCGTAATATTCCGCACGCTGCCAAGCGAGACGTGAGTATGTTTTACCCGGTTTGACATGAACCGAATCAATATATCCGCCGCGATCCACCATTTGTTCCACATAAGTTGTTACAGGACGGTTGACGGTGTAAGTACGTTCCTGCATGGTTGTTTCTTGTACAGGAATACGCCGTGTTTCAAGAATTTCCCGTTCCTGAGTTTCGTAAACTTGTTTTGAAACAAGATAATGTTCTTCGCGTTCGGTTGTTTCCGGCACCAACCGCGTAACATGATAACTTGTATCACGGTATTCGGTTTCTTCGACCGGACGATTGACCGTATAACGGCGTTCTTTCATGGAAGTTTCCGGCACACTTCGGGCAACCGTGTAACGGCGTTCCCGTTGTTGTGTTTCCCAGACTGTTTGATAAGTTGTTACGTTTTCCTCAATATATTGAGTTTCGACAACTTTTTTGTAACCTTTCATTTCAACCGGTTCCGTAACCGTTGAATATTCCAACCGGTAGGTTTGGCTGTTTCCGGGAACAATGGTTGTACAACACGGAACGTCCGCATAAGCCGTAACAGAAATTGCGGCAATAACTGCCGCAGTAAACCCGAAGGTCTGATTAAAAATTTTACTCATCATGGGGGGACTCTCTTTCTCTGAATTGGAATTGGTTAAAATTAACGATTTAATTTTTACGCAATACTAAATCGTGTGTTCACAAATTTCATTCTGACTTTAATAATTTTTTCCCATTTTGCGGAAAAAGTCAAATATATTTTCTAATAAATTTCTAATTTCGGGAAAATCCGAATTGCCGAAAAAGCCGGAAATTTTTAACAAATCAGTATCGACTAGGGTATGATAACCGCGACGAAATAACACGTCAAGTTAAGAACCAAAATTTTTCAATCATTTTATCGTCATAACCGTTTTAACCGGAAGGGGTTGCCGTTACAATCGATTCAATCCTTCTAAACCTCAGAGGCTTTTCGGTGATAATGTTTCTGTTTTGCGGGGACTTGTGATAATGAAGAAAGAAAGATATACTTCTCTGGTTGTTATTCGATTGATGTTTGTTGCTGTTGTTTCAACTCCCAACCCCAAATACTTTAGGCAACTTCTAAAAACTTTTAACAAATAGCAAAGATTTATTTTTTGACAAGATATACATGACTTACCGGATTTATTTGATTTTTTATCATGTAAATTCTGTAAATCCTGTCAAAAAATAGGTTTTTAGAAGTTGCCTTTAACAACACTTTAACCCAGTATGAGGAAAATAATGTCCCGAATATTTTTTCGAAAATTGTCCGTGTTTGTGTTTATTTTGTTTGTGATTGGTTTTACGACACTGGCGGAGGCGCAAAACCGGTTTTTATTTCCGAACCGGATGCGAACCAGAACGACCGCTCCCTCTCAACCCCAAAAAACGATGACGATGAATGAAGAAGCCGTTAAATTGAAAGTGTTTTTAGACCTTTATCAGACGGAAGCGTTTGAATTGTTCCAAAAATCCGCTTACGCCGAATGGGACGCAATGACCACCGGCAAAGAAGATGCGTTTCAAAAATCCGCCGACGCCAAACTGGAATTGGCAAAATATCACAGCGATAAAACGAAATATGCTCAAATTAAGGATTTGCGAAGTAAAGCGACCGGTCTTTCCGCAACGGACGCAAGAGCCGCCGAACGTATGGAACTTCAATACGCACAGAATCAATTGCCGCCGGAATTGCTGAAAAAAATGTTGGATATGTCGTCGGAAATTGAGAAAACGTTTCAGAATCAACGCCCGAAACTTGACGGCAAAGAATATACGAACAACGATTTGCTCGAAATGCTTGAAAAAGAAACGGATTCTGTTAAACGCCAAAAAATCTGGGAAGCATTGAAACAAGTTGGTGATAAGGTTGACGACAAGGTGATTGCGTTAGCCAAAGTCCGAAACGAAGCCGCAAGACAACTTGGTTTCAAAAATTACTGGGAATTGCAAATTGTGTTTCAGGATTACAAACCGGACGAATTGCTGGCAATCTTCGACGAACTCGAAAAAACAACCGCTCCGGTTTTTGCCGAAATGAAAAATGAACTCGATGCCGAACTTGCTGTTAAATTTAATATTGCACCGGATCAGTTGATGCCTTGGCATTACAATAATCCGTTTTTCCAACAGGCTCCGCCCTCAAAAGAAGTTGATCCGAATTTGTTTTACAAAAATAAAACCAAAGAGGAAATTATTGCGATTGCGGTTAAGTATTACAAACATTTGGGACTTCCTTACGAAGAAGTTTTGAAGCGAAGTGATATGTTTGAAAGGGAAGGGAAAAATCAACATGCGTTCAGTATTGACATGGACACTTTGGGTGATGTCCGCAATCTTTGCAATGTTAAACCGACGGCGGAATGGATGGACACGGTGTTACACGAAGGCGGTCACGGAGTTTATTCGTTAAACTGTGACCGGAGTTTGCCGTTTAATCTCCGCGATTCCGCTCATATTTTTACGACGGAAGGAATCGCTATGATGTTCGGCGCAAAAGCCCGAACACCGCAATGGATGATTCGTTTTGCCGGAGCGGATTCAAAAACAGTCAATGCGGCGGCGAATGCGTTACGGAAACAACGTGTTCGGGAACAGTTAATTTTTTGCCGGTGGACAATTGTGATGCTGAATTTTGAAAAGGCGTTGTACGAAAATCCTGATGCGGATTTGAAAACGTTGTGGTGGGAAACAGTAACAAAATACCAATTACTGAAACGTCCAACCGGACGCAATACCGGTGATTGGGCGTCCAAACCGCATTTTGTGATTGCTCCGGTGTATTACCATAACTACATGCTCGGCGAACTCTTCGCAGCGCAACTCCGCCAATCACTTGGCAAGGCGTTTACTAATGACGATCCGAAAATCGGAAAAATTCTTACGAAAAATGTTTTTGCTCCGGGTGCAAAATATTCATGGTCGGAATTTGTCGAACAGGCAACCGGACAACCGCTTTCACCCAAAGCGTTTTCAAACGAATTAAAATCAAAATAGATAATTTTTTGTCAAACAAATTTGTACAATATTTCAGTGGAATTTCCATATTTTAATGCGGAACACGCGAAAAGAGGTGGG
>JAISBG010000380.1 GCA_031266315.1 Planctomycetaceae bacterium
TAGTTCCGGTTGTGGTAGTTGCCTAACCCCGTGCTGCGTTGCACTTGCACGGGGTTATCCATGTTAAAGTCCCACGGACTTAAGAATCAAAAATATCTTCACCTTTACTTTTTAACTACGGTGCGTAACATGAGAATTTAATTCAATTGATAGACGATAAATTCGTACATTATCACTGGTTCACACGGACTTTTACGTCAAACGGTGTGAACCAGTGATTTTATTTTCTGTTAATCTCCCAACTAATGAACTCTACTAAAAACTAAAATTTTGAGAGTTTTTCAATGAGATCAACCGCGCGGCAACTGTAACCCCATTCATTATCGTACCACGCCAGAGTTTTAACGAGGTTATCGCCGACAACGCGAGTCCATTCCGGTACGAAAATGGAACTGTGCGGGTCGCCGATGATGTCGGTTAAAACGATTGGATCTTCGTTGTAGGCGAGAATCCCTTTCATTTTCCCTTCGGCGGCTTCTTTGAGGGCGGCGTTGACGGCGTCTGTTGTTACGGATTTATCGGTCTGGACAACGAGATCAACGCAACTTCCGGTCGGAGTTGGAACACGGAGTGAATAACCGGTTAATTTGCCTTTGACTTCGGGAATGACTTCGCCAACCGCTTCGGCGGCACCGGTTGTGGTCGGAATAATGTTCAGAGCGGCAGCTCGTCCGCGATAGATATTTTTGTACGGAATATCCAGCACGACCTGATCATTCGTGTAAGAGTGAACGGTTGTCATTAAACCTTTGACAATACCGAACTTCTCCAAAATAACTTTGACGACCGGAGCCAAACAGTTTGTAGTACAACTGGCATTGGAAACGGTTTTTTGGGAAGCGTTCAATTTGTCGTCATTAACACCACAAACGCAGGTCAAATCCGCACCTTTTGCCGGCGCGCTGATAACAACTTTTTTGGCACCCGCGTCGAGATGTGAATCGAAACCGGCTTTGTCGTCGGATTTTTTCGCGGTGAAGCGTCCGGTACTTTCGAGAACGATTCCGGCACCGATTTCGCCCCACGGCAATTTCGCGGGTTCTTTTTCGGCATAAATCCGAATTTTTTTGCCGTTGACGATAATATTTTGGTCATCATGACCTACTTCGGCTTTGAGTCGGCGGTGGGTACTGTCATATTTGAGCAGTGTTGCGAGTGTTTTTGTGTCGGTAAGGTCGTTGATACCGACAACATCGAATTTATCCGGCGTTTCTAACATTCGACGGAATACAAGACGACCAATACGACCAAAACCATTGATTCCAACTTTGATGGACATGGAAAATTCTCCTTTTTAGATTAAGTAAATGGTAACGTGAAAATGTTCCCAATGTCCTTAACGCCCGCTCCTAACGTTCGCTCACAGACATTGCGACTCAACATTTTTCAATCGCTATTATTGTATCCATTGTTCGACCAAATTCAACGGGGGAGGAAAATTTCTGATTGTTATTGAGAAAAATAAATAGAAGTCAATCAAAAATGGACACTTTATTTGCGCACAATGCCTAACTTAACTAAAATCAACTAATTCCAGTCCGATGGGGCAATGGTCACTGCCGAATATTTCGGGATAAATCGCGGCACCGCTCACATGGGACATTAGTTGTTGGGAGATCAAAAAGTAATCAATTCGCCAACCGGAATTGTTTGCACGGGCGTTGCTTCGGAAACTCCACCAAGTATAAGCCCCTTCAATATCAGGATATTGTGTTCGGAATGTATCCACCAATCCGATTTTCAGTAATTCTGTCATCTTACTGCGTTCCTGATTGGTAAATCCGGGATTATTGTGATTGGTTTCGGGATGGCGCAAGTCAATTTCTTGATGTGCAACATTAAAATCACCGCAAATAATAATTGGTTTAATTTTGTTGAGTTTTTTCAAATAGGCACGAAAATCATCTTCCCATTCCATTCGGTAATCCAATCGGACGAGTTCTTGCCGGGCATTGGGGGTGTAAACATTGACGAGTATAAAGTTTTCCATTTCCAGTGTAATCACACGTCCTTCCTGATCGTGTTTCGGAATACCGATACCGTAACGTTCTGTCAACGGTTTCCGGCGGGAAAAAACGGCAGTTCCTGAATACCCTTTTTTCACCGCACTGTTCCAGAACTGGTAATAGCCGGAAAGATCAACATCGACTTGACCTTTTTGCATTTTTGTTTCTTGAAGACATACGATTTCAGGGTTCAACCGCTTGACAACATCCAGAAAACCTTTACCCAAACAAGCCCGTAAGCCGTTCACATTCCATGAAATCAGTTTCATTGATCACCGTGTAAGTTAAAGACAAATTCACAAAGTAATTACTCAAAACGCTTATTTTAACGGATTTAACTGTTACGGTCAACCAATCTTCCCAATTTCACAATCGGGACATTTTGCAGAAAAAATTTGTAAAAATCGGCGATCATAAGATAAGTAACACAAGGTGGGCGACCCTTCACTGAAGGGGCGCGTCGGCGTTAACCGACAGTGAATCAGATTAACGACGGCAAAATGAAGACTCTACCGGCGCAACCGCCCAGCGGGCTTTTTGATAAATAGCCCACCTCATTCTTTGTTCTACCCACCTCTGTTTATCTCAACACCTTAAATATCTCTGTTCACCCTCAATATCATAGCATTGTGGAATTGATCATTATCAAGGGAGTTGAGCTGATTCCGCACCGTTAATTGTTCCGGCGGCTCCCCAAACTCCAAAGGGTGATTTTTTGGAAAAGGTGTTCGCCGGATTTTGTGTGAAATCGTTACCGCAATCAATGGTTTCGGAAACAAACCGGCTGGAACCATCCAACATTCCAACTACAACTCCGCCGCTATGATAACTGCTCGTTGAGTAAACTCCTTTTTGTTCCAATATCCACGAAGTTGCGGTTGCGGTTCCATTTGTTGCACACGTTGGAGAATTGGGCGGCAAAATCGTTTGAAAACCGGAATATCCCATTTGACCCGACGCCCAACGGCAACCTTTTTTTCCAAAAGTCATTGATGCCGCCGCTGCAACCACTTCATCGCCGTTGCCTTTTTGGTTAAAACAATCTTTGGGTGTAAATGTTGCAGAACCAAGTTGAACAACACCGATTTTATATTTCACTTCATTGAGGTCGTTGAAAAGACCGCAAAGTGATTCGGAAACCGCAATTGTGTTACTGGTTCCGTCGGTGATAGAGCCGGAATCAACTTTGATGTAATCTCCGCGAGCCAAAACACCACGAACAAATTGTTCATTGTGCATACAAATCAGATCGCCCCAACAACCGTGATAACTTGTTCGGGCGAGATCGCCTCCTCCTTTCATAAAGGCGTTGGCGTCCGACGGGCAACGTAAATTGGCAATCACCGCGTCACGATAAACGGCTCCGTTTCCCGGATGAACAGCGTTGTAATCAGGAGGATCAGGATTCATCGCCGCGTATTTGGCACATTCCGCCGAGACAGCATCATAAATTGCCTGCTGTTCGTAAAACGGAGCCAACGTCATCAGAAATCCAATCAAATCGACATTGCCGATGATTTGAGTCGGATTACTTGCCTTTTTGTAACCTCTCCAGATTGGGTCATTGGAACCGGCAGGGAAACGGTTTTGTGCCACATGGAAATTGTGGAACGCTAAACCGAGTTGTTTGGTGTTGTTCAGACATTGTGAACGTCTTGCTGCTTCTCTTGCCGCTTGAACAGCAGGAAGAAGTAATGCGATTAAAACACCAATAATCGCAATGACAACAAGTAATTCAACCAAAGTAAATGCAAAACGTTTCATAAAAATCTCCTTGAATTGTTTTAGTAAACTGTTTTAGTAAACTGTTTTAGTAAATTGTTTTTTTATACCGTGTTAGGGTTTTATTTGGTATTTTTTAAGTAACTATTTTCTGGATTGTTCCGAAACACCGAGTAGCCCGATAGGGCTTTATTTTCGTAACCGCAGGTCTTTGACCTGCGGTTACGAGCCTACAAAATCACTGCCTGAAAGGCAGAATTTTAACTCGTTGCTGGATTAAGTTCTGCCTTTCAGGCAGTAGGCTGTTTGTCGTTACACCGCAGGTCAAAGACCTGCGGTTATGAAAATGAAGCCCTATCGGGCTATCTATTTTTTATACCTGCTAAGTAAATAGTTATGCCAACTTTTAACAAAAATTCCACTGAATAGTTATAAAAATACTGATTTTATGACGAACACCGTATAAATTGTGAAAATGAATATTGAACGAAAAAACAAAAAAGTTGTTGCGATATTACGGCATTGCCGGATTTTCACCGCCTGCACGAGTTCCGAGCTCACTCCAAACGCCGTAAATCGCCGGTCCCGTGTAATTTTTCAAATTACCGGTTCCGCCGGTAGCGGGAAAACCGTCAACGCCGTTGGCAATTGTGTAACTGAGATTTGTTGTATTGATTGTTTCGGAAAAAAACCGTACCGAAGCATCGCCCAACGCAACATTAACTCCGCCGGCATGAAAACTGCTTGGTGTTGTCAATACTTTAGCGCTATCGTTGTCCTGATAACCGCAAGACGGTGAATTGGGCGGCAAAATGGTAAAGAATAACGTTGCGCGATTACCACTCACGCTTCCCCAATAACGTCCGATAGTGGCACTTTGTTTTGCCGGAGTGTTGAACTCGCCGTCGCTGCCCCGAATATCCATGCAAACACTAACCGGCGACATTTTATTATTGTCCGAATTTGTAGCGGGATTACCGATTCCTCCCCGAATAAATTGTGAAACTTTATTGTCTCCGATACACATTTCCGAAAGAAAAACCGTGTTACTTAAACCGTCGGCAATTCCTTCAAAACCGAACATAATTCCCGACGCGTGCATCACAAACGGACTACGCGCCACCGTGTACCAATCCCAATAAACCCACAAATCGCCGCGATTACAGTGATAACTGGTTTGACCGGGGAAATTATCTGCGATTGTCCGGTTTCGCGACGAAGGACAAAGGAACATCGCGATTTTGGCATTCCAAGGAGTTTTTTGTTGCGTTCCTGTCGAGTCGGCGTATTGTCCAGTATTGGGACCGCGATAAGCTCGGTTTGTGCCGTCAGGGTCGCCAAGTCCGATTTTGGCATCTTCCAACGCTCCATCGTAAACGGATTGTTGTTCGACGTAGGGGAGAAGTTGTGCCAAGTAACTAATATCACGCCGGATACCAACCGTAGTATCCAACGGTGTTTTACCTTCCGACTCGTTGGGGGCGATCATAAAATGTTTCGAGTAAGCGGCGGCGGGCAAAAAGGTGTTGGTGTCGTGAAAGTTGTGAACCGCAATGGACAATTGTTTCAAATTATTGACACATTGCGAACGCCGCGCCGCTTCGCGTGCCGCCTGAACCGCCGGTAACAGTAACGCAATTAAAACTCCAATAATTGCGATCACTACCAGCAATTCAACAAGCGTAAAACCATTGACTCTCTGAATTTTTTGAACAGTTTTAATACATCGTTTGTTGTTTTTCATTGGATAATCTCCTTAGAAATGGGTTGAAAATGAAAAAATAAAATTGGAAACAAAAAATCTTCAATATTATTTGTTCAGAAACCCAAACGCCGTTTTCGTTTCAAGAGAGAACAATTCCATTTAACGTAATTGTTCTTGTCTGAAATTTTTCCTGACGTTTGCGGTTCTGAACAAACGCAGGTTACTGTAGGGGTTTGGATTCGGAACCGGCAATACTTCCGGCTGCGCCCCAAACTCCGTAAACAGATTTACCGGAATGAGTCGGCATTGTGATTTGAGACAAATCACCGCAATCAATTGTTTCGGAAATAAACCGAACAGAACCGTCCAACAATCCGCCAACAACTCCGCCGCTATGATTACTGCTTGCGGAAATCATGCCGATATTTTCAAGAGCCCAATTACTGGGAGCGGTATCCTGAAAAGCGCAAGACGGTGAATTGGGCGGGAGAATCGTGTGAAAACAGGAATAACCGTTTTGAGTAGCAGCCCAACGAACTCCTTTTCTACCGCGTCCGACATCAACACCGCCATGTTGTTTGAGGTCGCCGTTCTCGCCTTTCAGGTTCAAACAATCCTGAGGAGTAAAAGTTGATGCTTCGGCTTTGGAGAGTGCGGCAACAGCAATTTTGTACTTATCCTCGCTATCCTGATTTCTTGCGGCGAGTGATTCGGAAAGAATGATCGTGTTGGAAGTTCCGTCGGTAACTTCTCCCATGTCAATGACTTTTTGATCATACCGAACAAGAATACCATGCGGAGCAAATTCAATTCTAGTGCCTTCGGCGTAAATCGGATTCGGAGCAGTGGTGGCAACACACCAACTATCCCATCGACAAATCGTATCACCCAAACAACCGTGATAACTTGTCCGGGTTAGATTGCCGGTGAACATCTTGGCGTAAAGATCGGACGGACAACGAAATGCGATAATTTCAAAATTCTGAAATGTCGCACCGTCCGGAGCATCGGCGTTGGTAGTTCCAGAAGTGTTGGCTTTTTCCTGACATTTGGCGTGAATGGAATCGTACACCGCTTGCTGTTCGATGTACGGAAGAATTAACGTCAGGAAGTTATATTGGAGTGTGAAACCAAGATATTGGGTTGGCGCGTCTTTTTGTTTGTAACTTCGCCAGATCGGGTCAACTCCGCCTGCCGGAAATCGTTTGTTGGTGTCATGGAAATTTTGGAACGCCAACGAGAGTTGCTTGACGTTGTTTGTACATTGTGAACGCCTTGCCGCTTCGCGGGCAGCCTGAACCGCAGGCAACAGAAGTGCGATTAACACCCCGATAATCGCAATCACCACAAGAAGTTCGACTAACGTAAAACCAAACGGTGAAGAACGAATGAATTGCAAGAATTTTGCGGAAAAACATTCGGAAGTACAACTCTTTTCACGGTCTGTTTTTAACTCTCTCTCACATACTGCCCCCCCCCCCCTCGCTTGCCCATTTTAACATTTGAATTTTCATCGAGTTGTGCGAAGAAATTTTTGAAGTGTTTTCAGCAAAGTTTTTCATCGTCATATTCCTTGTTTTATAAGGTTTATCAAGATCACTGCAATCCGCTTACCGTAAAACAATACGGCAAAGAAACGTATCGCAATTGAATAAGATTCAAATATTATAAAAGACAATACCGGATGTCAAGAGAAATCTTTTTTTTGAGAAAATTTTCTGATTCTAGCTTATTAGGTGTCCCGACATTGACAAGTTCGTTTTAACACGAAACACACGAAAAGAGGTAGGCTATTTATCAA
>JAISBG010000394.1 GCA_031266315.1 Planctomycetaceae bacterium
CCATAGATCGCAATCGTTTGTCAAACGGCTGAACCAACCAGATTCCAAGACCGGCAAAACTCAGAATCCAAACAGGCGTCAGCAGGAACAAACCATGATGACCAATCGTGGAATGAATGATGTAGTTTAACCGTAACGGTTCACCACGATCAATGCCGACCGGATTTTTCCAATAACTGTCACGAAAAACGCCGCCGCGTTCATATTCATAAAAATACCAGTCGCGTTGACTGTAAGCGGGAAGCAATGTTTGATGAGCGATTTCATTTGTTGCAAAAAAGGCGGAGGCAACAATTACTGTTCCGGGTAAAAAATAAAGCAATGTTCGGCGCGGATATTTCAGGAGCAACAACAATCCCAATCCGGCACAAAACGACAACGCCGGAAGTTCACAGGCAACCGCGAAAAAACCGAAAAAACCGGAACAGAAAAAATACCGACGCCGAATCTTTTGGTCAATTTGATCAATTCGGTCAATTTGACCAAATTGATCAAACAAAATCCGTACACCGCAATAAAATGAAATCGTTACACAGAAGACTGCCGGAAGATGATTGTTCAGTGTAACAACGAATGTTGACAAAAACGTTCCGAAACAAACAAACGCCGCACTGAAAATCCGTCCCCAATCCGTTGTTCCAAACCGTTCAATCAAACGTATCAAAAGAATCCAGCAATAAATAAGCGGCAATAAATTGCACAAAATTAAAATCGTGCGGACAACCAAATAAGGGTCATTGCCCAATGACCACCGTTGACCGCTGCCCCAATAAATGACCGCGTAGGGTATTGCCAATACGGTTGGAAGTAAAGGCGGTTTGCTCGAATAAAGATAAGCCTGCCCCGGTTGGTCTGGCAATTCGTGTTTGACCATATCAATGGTGTCCCAACCTTTGATATCCTGAACTTTGTCAATCGCATACCAAACGTATTCGTATTTTTCGGAACCGTCTTTATTGGTGATTTTGCGGAGAACACGCATGTCCGGTTCCACCAAAGCACGAATCGTACACCAACGGCTTCGGTCATTCCCGCTAAGAAACGGACTTTCAAGCATGGCGTCCCGAATCAATTTCCGGTACGTTTTTTCCAATTCCGTTTGAATCCGTTCTTCGTGATCGGTTTGTTGACGGAGTTCGGTTTCTTTCTGCTCCAGTCGCGGCTGCACTTGCGCAAGCCGAAACCGTTGAAGTTCCCGAACATCCAACCGATCCACCGCAAGAATCCGACCCAAAAGTATTGCAGCGGCAATAAAAATGAAAAGTGTATAAACCTGTTGACGTAACATTGTTCAACAAACGAATTGGAAGTTATTTTGTTACTTATTTTGTTGTATTTTTGAGAACGAAATCAACAATGCGTATTGGGTCTTTGAGGCTATGCGGATGATGTCCGATTCCCGGTTTTAAGATCACTTCAATAGGAGCATCCCAATTCTTGTACCGTTCCGCAAGAATCTTGGTGTTTTCTTCGTAAGGCACAACATCATCACTGTCACCGCAAACACTCAGAATTGGTATTTTTCGTTCTGCCAACGGTTTTATCGCGTCAACCGGATTGCCGTTGAATGTCAGTGCTTCCTCTTCGGAAAGGTTGTAAAGTTTCAACACCTGTTGCCAATCGCCGGAACTTCCCTTCCCTTTTCCTTTGCCGCCGGGCCAACTCTTGAAATCACAGACCGGAGCGTCAATATACAAGCAGGAAACTTTTTCCGGATTGGCAATCGCCCAACGAAGTGAGCAAAGACCGCCGCGACTCATTCCAAGTAACACCGGTTTTTTTGAAAAACCATATTGTTCCGTGAGAAAATTGTAAAATTCATCACGTTCTTTGAGATGTTGCGGGGAAGCGAGCCAATCACTACAACTTATAAACGCAACATAATAACCTTTGTTTAAGAGTGCGATTTCTGTTTGAGGTTCATGTCCCCAAAACACCGCCCGCCAAACCCAAGGTTTTCCTGCAGCAACACGCAGAGGAACTGCAACACGGCAAGGTCGTTTCCCAACCTCAAATTCGTAAGATTCAAAACCTTTCCAATTCCCTTTTTTACCGGGAAATTCTTCCGCATAAACATGGAAAGAAAAACCATAAATTAACAGAATGAAATTCAAAGTAATGAAATTCCCAATAAGGCACAATGTACTTTTCATTTAATTTTTTCCTTCCCAAACGTGAATTTGTTCACACATAAAACCATTACATAACGAAGTTCGTTTTATGCCGCGTTCCCGTTTTTCCCAATTCCGGCATAACAAACCAACCGCCATAGAAGATAAGCGAATCTGCCTATAATAGCAATCCTACTGGTTCGGGGGTATATTTGACCGACTTTTTTACCTACGGTGCGTAACATGAGTAAATTATTCGAGTGTTGTTGTGATATTTATTTTTTGGAAAAGGCAGACTCTGAAACAATCAGAGTATTACACTATTACACGGCGTTTTATACGGCATCGGCAAACGTTTGTTCGGCGCGTGAAAAAAGTCCAAGACCGAGAAGCAAAATAAATCCGAGTAAAAACAAATCAATCAAAACCGCTGTCCATGAAACGATGCCGGTTCCGAGTGTCATCATACGAAATAGTTCAATCGGAACAATCATGGGATTCAACGCACACCAGAACCGCCAGGATTCGGGAACCGCCGACAAAGGAACAATTACGGTGGAAATCAACATACCTAATTGTGTTAGGAAAGGAATTGCCAAAACCAAATCGCGATAACGTACTGTTACTGCGGCAACAAGGAGACCCGAACCAAGACCAAGCAACAATAAATATGCCATCACCAATGGAAGTAAACTTAAAAATATGTTCGGTTGAATTGACGCGCCGCGAATCCAGTAAACAGCGTAAATCAGTACAAAAAGTATTGCCTGAACCGACCACCGGAGAAGATTACTTAAAACCAAAGCAATTGGAATAACCAATCGCGGAAAATAAACTTTGCCCAACACATCACGATTGTCAAGCAATACCCGTGAAATTTGTGACAAACAGGACGCATAATAATTCCAGAAAATCAAACCGCAAAAATAAAACAAAGGCGGCGGTATTTCATCTGTTGGAATTTTGGCAGCCATCGAAAAAACAATCGTGAAAACTCCGGCAGCAAACAACGGTTGAATCAACCACCAAAGCGGACCGAGAATTGTTTGCTTATAATAGATGACAAAGTCCCGATAAACAAACAACGCAATTAAATAACGATAATTCCAGAGTTCAACCGGACGGAATCGAAACCAACCGTGCGGCGGTTCGACAACTGTTTGAATCGTCGATGGTTTGTCGGGAAACAAATCGGAAACTTGAATCATTGGGCATAAAATAAAGTCAGCCAATAAAACGGCAACAAATAAACTGAAAAAGCCCACTTATTTTAACGAGACAGCGAAATAGTGTCAACTGCCTGTCATCAACCGCAGTAGAATTGCAAGTTCTTTCTCTATGAAGAATGAACTCAAATAGCAATATCTGTGACAATCCTCCTAATCTGTGTTCTCTGTGTGCCTATTGATAAGGAAATGTCAAATTTTTCTGATTCTCCCGAATTAGGTGTCTAAGCATTGAAAAGTTCGTTTTAAACACGAAAAGAGGTGGGCTATTTATCAAAAAGCCTGCTGGGCGGTTGCGCCGGTTGAGTTTGCATT
>JAISBG010000807.1 GCA_031266315.1 Planctomycetaceae bacterium
ACGCAATCTATTATGCGGCAACCAGTGCCAAACATTTTTCTCAACAAGATTTTCAGAAAGTTTCCACTCAAATTGAAAAGGAAGGAGTTGTTACTGTGTCAACATCACTTTTAGACCAACTACTCGCCGAAAGCATCGCTAAAGGCGAAGCAAAAGGCAAAGCGGAAGGCGAAGCAAGGGGCGAAGCAAGGGGCAAAGCGGAATTTGGGCGAAAAGCCGTTTTGAATGTTTTATGTAAAAGGTTCAAAATGACTGATGTCCCCTCAGAAATCAAAGCCGCTATCCAACAAATGAATGACTCAATTGCTTTAGAATCTCTGCTCTCATACGCTTTAGACTGCCAGACATTGGACGAATTTGCTGAAACATTGTACTAATTAGAGAGTGAATAGTTAATAGATAATATTCGCAAGCGTACTATTTTACCGAAACGTGTTGAATCTGCTTGTGCCGCTATCTGCTATTAACTATTTACTGAACCAACGCGGTTATGAAAATGTAACTCTGTTGGGTTAAACAATATTCATCAATATTTTTGTTGTGGTTATGTACAAATAATATTGGTTTGAGCATTCCGTTTACAGTGTAACAACGCCGACACCGACAACTTGTGTATCGTGAGTAATTTCCGTGTAACTCAGAACAATAAGACCCGGTATTGTTGCGCTGGTCATCTGTTTTAAGGCGGTTCGAATCTGAGGATTCACCAGAACAACCGGCGGTAAATTCATTTGTGTTAGTTTGTCCAGTTCCGGTAAAATCTTCTTACAAAGATGTTCAATCGCATTCGGTGAAAGACGGATGTACAAACCTTGCTCACTGTGTTCAAAACCGGCACGAATCTGATCTTCCAACGCCGGATCAAGCAACACAACATTGAGGACATTATTTTCGTCACGGTATCGTGTACTGATCGTTCGGGCTAATTTGGTTCTTACATAAGTTGCCAAAAGAATCGGGTCTTTTGTTTTCGTTCCGTAATCGCCAAGCACTTCCAGAATCGTTCCAAGCTGCCGGATCGGAACTTGTTCTCGCAACAATAACTGAAGAACCTGCTGAACTTGTCCCAATGTTAGGATTTTCGACAAAAGTTCATCGACCACAGCCGGACTTGATTTTTTAAGTTCATCAAGCAAATGTTGAGTTGCATCGCGTGTCAGAATTTCATCAGCGTGTTTTCTAATCGTTTCCAAAAGATGTGTTGCAATTACTGCGCCGGGTTCTACTACCGTATAAACTAAAAAATCCGCCTGATCTTTTGTAACAACGTCAATCCAGAGTGCCGGAGTACCGAATGCCGGATCAAGCGTTTCAATTCCCTGCACCCGACCGGTCGCAACACCGGAATCCATTGCGAGATACATGTCCGTGTAAACCATGCCCAACGCAACCGGTTGTCCTGCTATTTTGATAAGATATTGTAGTTGGTCGAGTTGGAACGAGTCGCGAATCCGTACACGCGGTAAAATAATTCCGATTTCCGCCGCCACTTCCTTGCGAAGACGATGAATTCTGTCCAATAAATCGCCGCCGCGCGCCGGGTCGGCAAGAGGAATCAAACCAACTCCAATCTCCAATTCCATCGGGTCAATTTTGAGATAATCCTCAACTTGTTCTTCCGCTTGCTTTGTTTTTTCGGCTTCCACTTTGGCAACATTATCTTCTTCCGCCTGCTGAACCGCTTTGGCTTTGCGTGTCATAATCAAAGCAAGACCAATCGAACTCAACGCAATCGTCCAAAGCGGCATTTTCGGTAAATCCGTCAGAGTCAAAATAAACAGAAAAAACGCCGTCAAAAGCAACACAACCGGTTTTGAAAGAAGTTGTCCGACGAACTGTTCAGGAAGATTCGTGCTGTGGCTGCTTCGTGTTACGAGTAAACCGGTTGCAATCGAAATCAACAACGCCGGAACTTGACTGACCAAACCGTCGCCAATTGTTAAACGTGTAAAAATGGTTGCCGCTTCCTGCAAACCCATACTGTATTCGACCATGCCGATAAAAAGTCCGCCAAGAATGTTGACCAATGTAATCACAATTCCGGCAATAGCATCACCGCGTACAAACTTACCGGCTCCATCCATTGCGCCGAAAAAATCCGCCGCCTGCGTAATTTCCTCACGCCGTCGTTTTGCCTCACGTTCATCAATAATTCCGGCGTTCAAATCAGCGTCGATTGCCATTTGGCGACCCGGCATTGCGTCCAATGTAAACCGTGCCGCGACTTCGCTAACCCGTGTCGCACCTTTCGTAATCACCACAAATTGAATCACAACAATAATGGTAAAAATAATTAATCCGACAATAATATTTCCGCTAGCAACGAAATCGGCAAAATTTTTAATAACTTCACCGGCGGCATATTCTTCGTCAATATTGGCGCGGGTTAAAATCAATCGGGTCGAGGCAATGTTCAGCACAAGACGGAACAATGTTGTTGCCAACAGAAGGGTCGGAAAAATACTGAAATCGAGCGGCTTCGTAACAAAAAGTGTTGTGAGCAGAATAATGACGGCAATGGTGATGTTCATGGAAAGGAACACATCCATCAATACCGTTGGCAACGGCACAAAAATAATCAGAATACTTGCCGAAATCACGAGCGGCAGAAGCAGATCAACAACCCGTCCTTTTTTGAGAAATCCCTGAATTTTCGCAATGATGGCGTTCATAAACGGAACTATAAGAATTACACCGAAAAAAATCCAGAGCAATTTCGGAAAAGTCGGAAAAGAATGTCGCAAACGGACAAGTTTATACCATAGAGCGGTTTATCAGGATTGATTTGAGATCAGAATGATTGGAAATCAGAGCGATTTGAAATCAGAATGATTTGAGAAAAATGTTTTTTTTCACAGTGCTGAGTGAGAAAATCGCATTTTTCAACCTTTTCCCCCCCGATTACGTATAAAAAAAGTTGCCGTTTATTGCTTTGCGTGAAGCTTCAATAAACGTATTACCGTAAAAAAACTGTGGTAAAATTATCGTAAAAACAGTGGTGAACAAAGGTTATTTTCCGATGCAGGACGCAATGAACCGGATACAATTATTTTCGATTATTATTTTGGGGTTATTTATTGGAATTTTGGGTTGCAATATAAAACTCCAATCCATGCCCTCGTCTGATGCCGTTTCTCTCTCACCGAATAACGGCGAAACAGACAGTACGGAAACAACTAGTGAATCGGTTTGTTTTCTTGATGATTACCGTACGGGATTTGAATCGGCTAAACGGGAAATGAAGTTAGTGCTTATTTTCTTTACAATTCCCAATTCCGATGTTTCCCAACGGATGATGGAAACAACATTTCGCGATGAAGAGATCAAACGTCTTTCCAATCGATTTGTATGTATTCGGGTTGATGGTTCGAAGGAATCAGATCTTTGTAAATCAATTGGTATCAAGGGATTTCCGACGGTTCTTTTTATGACTCCCCAAGGCGAAGAACTCCAACGCCTTTCCGGAAAATTAACGCCGAACCAACTGGCACTCCCAATGCACGTGATGATCCAGTCAACAGCAATCAAAACCGGTGCCATCATCCGAAAATAACAATAGGGCATCTCTAAAAATTCATTTTTTGTGAAGATGTTCGGATGTTAAAAATAGATAATTTAGAAATCCAGAAAATAAAAAATTCCTGATTCTACCGGATTAGGTGTCTAAGCATTGAAAAGTTCGTTTAAACGTGAAAAGAGGTAGGCTATTTATCAAAAAGCCTGCTGAGCGGTTGCGCGGTTGAGTTTGCATTGACTCCAACACGGAAGGCAATACCTTTACCGTTG
>JAISBG010000419.1 GCA_031266315.1 Planctomycetaceae bacterium
GTTGGAGCCTTTGTTCTTCCAACTTTGAGGTTTCATCCAACTACTGTTGCGGCTAATGACGGAACAACGGTTAATGTCGGTACTGGAGATGGACCTGCTTGCCAAGCGATTATTGATTGGAAGTTGGACGCAACAATGAATATTTGGGCTGATGGTTCCACCAATCAGATTATTTTTGTGGAAAAACATATTCCCGAATGGGCTTATGGTAAAAATGAGATTCCCGCCAATTATTGGAACGGCGGTTTCCAATTGACTTATAATAATGGGGTAGGAGCAAACTCAGCCCGACCGGTTAGTTCCCAAGCCAATTTATTTGCACGCGGAAGAAACGATTCAAACCGTCCCGAAACGGCGAGCACTAATCCTGTTACAGATCGTGAAGGTAATGAAATGATTGGTAGTTCTCATTCGGGTATTGCTCATTTTTTGATTGGCGACGGTTCGGTGCGTCCTTGCAGTATCACGACGAATCCACTGATTCCAGCCAAGTTGGCTTGTCCGATTGATGGTGATTCCGTCGAATTACCGTAATTTTATTTTACGGAATCCGGTAAAATCAGTTGCCGTTTATCCCGATAGAGTTTCATTTTGGTAACTACAGGTCAAAGACCTGCGGTTATCGAAATAAAGCTCTATCGGATTCGGTGTCCAATCCTTGAAAAGTTCGTTTTAAACGCGAAAAAAAGGTGGGCAATCCGCCCGCTGGGCGGTTGCGTCGGTTGAGTTTGCATTGACAAGCAATACCATTTGCCATCGTTAATCTAATTCACTGTCGGCTATCGCCGACGCAACCTTTCAGCGAAAGGTCGCCTTGTGATCGCCTACTTTTTCACTTTATAAAATAGAGAATGTGGTCAATATAAATAGGTTTATTTAACTTTTTCTATTTTTCGGCATATTCCGTTTGTGCCGGTTTTTCATGTGCTTGACAACAAAAAATGTTTAAATAGTCTGATTATAAGGGTCATTTGGATTTTATTGTTCGATACAGATTTATGGATTGAACTGATTTCTCTGATTGTTCCGTTTAGGAAAAATCTGACAGGAAGTCAATATTCAATAACAATTTAGTTTATACGGTTTATTTCACACGGTAACCGGTAGGAGCGATAGTCTTCGGTTTAATACAGAGGATTTTTTGATGAAAAATTTGTGGTCGGTTTATTTAAAAGGAATATTGGCATTACTGTTTTTTTATAACAGTATTGTATTGGGAAGTGAACCCTCGGTTGAAACCGGACAACTTAACCCAACCCTGAAAACACAAGCCAGTCTTACTCCTCGTCAGAAGGAAAAAACGAAAAAGGCAACGAAAGAGACTTTGTTGCTCCCTCAACAACCGCAACCGTCACCTGATGTTGTTACGGGTGAAATAACGAGAACGCCGTTACCGACACCGCCGTTGCCGCTTGTCGCCACGGCAACACCATTGCCGGCAACAGAATCGGCACTCCCCACGCCGACATTGCCAACATTAGAGTCGGCTATTTCGGTTGCGTCGGCGACGGATCCGTTTGTTTATTCGGAACTGGATCGTTTGGCGGCGGATATTAACAAACTTAAAAATGATACCAAAAAACCGGATACTAAAAAAACATGGAGTGTTCCCAAAATCACCGGATGTCTTTTTCTCGACAACTATTTTGTTGATGAAGATGCGAAGACGATAAATCGTCTCCAGAACAAATCGGGTGTACGGGCAATGGAGATTTATGCCAGTGGGAACGGTTTTCAGTCGTTTGATTATCGGGTTGAGTTGTCTTTTGAGCCGGACACCAATCATGTGTCTCTGGTGGACAATTGGGTGGGAATTCAAAACGTGCCGCTTCTTGGGTATGTTCGTGCCGGTTATTTCAAACCGGAAACCGGACTTGCTTATTTGACAAGTACCTCACACACTTCGCTTTCTGAGTTTGACGGTCCTTCGGAAACATTCGGTTTGAGACGGCATGCCGGTGTTTCGTCGGAACATCTGTTTGCCAAAGATCGTGTCCGGCTTTTTTACGGACTATTTCAGGGCGACCCAACCAACACGAACAGTTTTGTTGAAGACGATAATCCGGGAACGATTTTCAATGTTCGTTTAACAACCGTTCCCATTTATGAAAATGAAGGGCGGCAAGTTTTTCATATTGGCGGACATTGGTCGTATGTTCATTCTCGAAACGACCAAACCGCTATGAGTATTCAACCCGGAGCCAATAATTGGTACACGGCGTTACTGCAAACCGGTACTTTTGCGAACAATAATCATCATCGGGCGGGTCTTGAATTGTCGTTACAGAATGGTGCTGTCTCCATGTCTTCGGAATGGTATGTTGCCCGTTACGCCGACCATGAAACCCAAGAACTCGGTTATTCTCCCGACAGAACGGCAACAGGCGGATATATTGAATTGGGTTATTTCCTTACGAACGATCACCGAAGTTATCAATTAAAGAGAGGAACATTCGGCACTGCGAAAGTGAAACATAATTTCCATCCGTTTAAGTCGGGTGAATGGAATCTGATTGACGGGTTTGGGGCGTGGCAATTGATTCTTCAATGGAGTTATCTTGATCTATTGGATTGGCGGAACGCTCAAGGTTTCGGCGGACGGCAAAACGATTTGATTTTCGGAGTCAATTGGTTCTGGACGCCCAATATCCGTTGGATTTTCGAATATGTTCATTCGCAACAAAATACCGGTTCAAATTATCAGCACAGAAGCGAAGATATTTTCGGAACTTGTTTACGTCTCCATTTTTAGTTGCCATAAAAAAGTGAATAGAATTTTAGTAACTATTCAGCGGAATTTTCGTTCAAAATTGACAATCACAAGGTAGGCAACTTTTTTGAATTTTATCCATTCAATGACTTCTATTTACGAACACAAAGTGATTGTTCTTCCGTCGGACATTGATGAAAACCGTCACGCAAATAATCTTTGTTATCTTCGTTGGATGAACGAAGCGGCGATAGCGCATTCCAATACCAATGGTTGGTCGGCGCAACGTTATCTTGAACTTGGTTTGAACTGGTTTGCCCGACGTCATACGATTGAGTATCTTATTCCGGCAATGGAAGGTGATGAATTAACAGTTAAAACATGGATTAGTGATTGGCGAAATATTCGTTCCACTCGAAAATACCGTTTTATCCGAAAGAGCGATCAGGTTATTATTTCAGAGGCGGAAACACTTTGGGCATTCGTCAATCTCTCAACAGGAAAACCAACTCGTATTCCTCCAATTGTTACTGATTCCTTTACAGTAGTCAACGAAATAGAGAAATAGTTAATAGAGAATATACTGCGTTAGGGTTTTGTTCGATACTTTTTGAAAGATCGAAATTAAGTTTTCGCAACCTCATTTTCAACCTAATTTTCTTAACAAAAACAACCTCAGTAGCACATTGATTTCTCCCAAACCAACCTCATTACCTCATTAAAAATTATCAATAAGGTACCGCGACTTTTGTTTCTTGAGGGTTGCAGTCCGGTGGTTGCGCTTCGCTTCACCACCGGTTATGCATAATCCCGCCGCTAGC
>JAISBG010000462.1 GCA_031266315.1 Planctomycetaceae bacterium
CAAGATTTAACCCAAGAGGTAAAAAACCAAGTATCCGAAAATCAGTTTTGAAACTGTCACGAGGAGGCTGATTCTCTGCTTTTGTTAGTTGATACAACGGTACTGTCGGCAAATTTGAAGTATTATCTTTTTGGTATCGATAATAAAATTCATCGCCAAGTATTTCAACTGTTGTTTTTGTATCACCTTCTTTTGATGAAACAACATCTCTTTGAACAGATACTTTTTCGCCATTACGAATCTTTTGAATATATTGAGAAACATCAATATCTGGCATCGTTTGATCTTCACGCTTTCGATGTCCATCTGAAAAAAAAGAAAGAGATGTAGGATAGGCAAAATGTCTTGATCCTGCATTAGTACAATCTAACTTGACATGCCATTGCTTTATTTTCAAACGATTTCCAATCGCCTTATTACAAATAACCTGTATTTTTTCTATATCAGTTTCTTCTGATAAAGTAAAATTGGTCATAAAAAAAAATAACATAAACAAAATCAAAATGGAATTTCGTCTCATAAATATTCTTTCTCAAAAATAAGTTTTTTTTATCTCCATAAACAAAAAAGGCATGAATAATAAAGATTGAAAAAATCAATAGGATTTTTTATTGGGACTAATCCGCTTGGATTCGTTTTATTTGGAAAACAAAGAATTTTTAGATAGTTTATAAATTGTACATGGAAACTTTATTTATGTCAATAATACGGTCTGTAGGATTGCCAGTTTTCCTCCGCCCTGCAAGGGCAATGCGTAACAACCCACCGCAACGCGGTGGGTAACAGTCCCTCCAACAAATCGCCCCTGAAAGAGCAACGCAAAATGAATTGGCATTGCCCTTTCAGGGCGAAATTGAAGGGGGGGCTTTAACCCACCGCGTTGCGGTGGGTTGTTATGCAATGCCCCTAAAGGGGCGAAGGAAAAACTTGCTATCCTACTGATTGCAGCACAAACCGCCAATAAGAAATCATGACTACTCGAAAATCTATTATGAAAGATTATACCAAGCGGGCATAGAAATTTTGGTCATTTTGGAATACGATGTTGTTGTAACTCCGCTGAAAGAAACTTCTAACTGAACAGAAATTGTTTTGGAAGCGAGCATTTTAGCAGACCCTAACACATCGATTATTGATTGAAGACTTATCGGTTGCATCGAAAACACGCCTTTGGAATCAACCGTTGTAAAACTATCAACCGGTATCGTAATACTTTGTGCTTCTTCCATGATTCCCGTTCCTTTCACAACTTTGGTGGCGGTCGAAACCAATAGCGAAAAACTAATCGTTGTACCGCTGTCAAGTTTGGTAATATTGGCAACTTTTCCATTCAAACCAATCATAAATTCGTAATTGGTATTATCAAGTGAAAAGAATGTTTTTGAAATGCTTGTTGCCGGTAATACGGCTGTTTTGAAGGTGGAATGTCGCCCGTCAACCGAAATTTCCTTTTCCACCATTACGCCGTCCGTGTAAGAAGTTTGAACACGGAAAAAATATTGAACACCCGGTTTTAGATTCTCAATCTTTACGGCAACCGTTCCTTTTTTCGCGTCCAGAATTGGTTCACCGGAATCAATTGTTTGAGACAATGCTTTGCTCCAATCCGGTGTTGACGCGGTTTTTTCAACGTATTGGATGACATAAGTTTTGGTCGTTTTCCCGTCGAGATACGGAGTTATTTTATCTTTGTCGGTAACTGTTAAAACAGCGGAAGTCAACTTCAACTCCGATGCTCTTGCAGTAATTGCCGGAAAAGCGGCAGTTGTGGCGGAAACTTTGAGTGTTGCTTTGGCACTGGAAGTTCCGGCACCGCCGCAAGAGGTGATCGTGATTTCATAACGTGTTTTGACATCCAACCCTTCCAGCAAAATCGAACGAACATCCGAACCAACCGTTATCGAATCGCCAATCAGTTCCTTCGTCTTTGAATTTTTTACCACAATTTCAAAGTCCGTAATCTCCGAAGTATTCAGTGTTTTGGTGGCAACAGGAGAAGTCCAAAAGATTTCCAAAGTTGTCGGAGTGGCTTTGAAAACCGGTCGAGCGGATTTCGGCGGTGCCAGATTGACAACGGTATCCGCTAACGCGACAAAAGTAGTGGACGATTGGTTTTTTTGTTCGGCTTGTTCGGCATTGGCGGACGCAGGCGATTCGGAAACGTTTGAAGCATCAATATAAACGGATTCCGTCGGTTCAAAATCCGGTTGGGGAATTTCCACCGCCGAAATACTAAGCAATTCCCGAAATTCAAGCGATTCAAAACGTAATGACCGACTCGTTTTTCTTTCCGGTTTTCGGGACAATAGAGAACGCAACATGGATTTCCGATAGTTAAGTGATGAAGAATATTCAGTAAAAAATTCGGTTATCGTTAAAATTTACCGAATCTTTTTATCTTTATGCTCTATACTCTTATAGGTTTACCTTATTACTATTACTTAATACTTACTATCGGCAAAAATCGTGTTAAATTCACCGTAAAATCAAAAGACCCGAACAAAAATAAAGCAAGATAACAACGCCGACCGTCATCAACTTCAGAGCAAACGTCAAAACGAGAGGACACATTGCCAAAGAAACATATACGCTTCGAGATCATTTTCTTCCCAAACCTTACGAACAATCTCTTCATCGCCTTTGATTTCCGTCCAATCGGATTTGGCTTCTTCCCATGTTACACAAACACCGGGTTTTCTGGTAAATTTTTTGATCAATTCAATGGATTCTTCTTTCATGGTTCTGTTGATTGTCCTTCAGACAATTCTTTTTTGTGTTATTTTGGTTGACACTTTGGTTTTCCGTTCCCCGTCTGACACCGAAATGTCCGACAAAAAACAACTCTCCGAAGTATAATTGAATGAAGAAAGAAGGTCAAGTATTGCAATCCCTGATTCTACCGGAT
>JAISBG010000464.1 GCA_031266315.1 Planctomycetaceae bacterium
CGTTGTGAGGGGATTCCGTTTACCCCGTGCTGCACTTCGTTTGCACGGGGGGATCCATGTAAAAGTCCTACGGACTAAAAATCATGAATAAACTCTTTACCTTGACTTTTTAACTACGGTGCGTAACATGAGAAAGTAAGAAAGGATTGTTGATTTGTGATTACAACAAGATGAATCGTAACTATCTCTTTAATTTGTACCTATTCACGTAACTGTCAACTATGTAAAATATTATGCAAAATATCCTTTGCTCCGCAAGGGGCAATGCGTAACAACCCGCCGCAACGTGGTGGGTTGTTATGCAATGTCCTTTCAGGACGAAATACATGTTAAAGTATAAACATCTAGGGAACTCATAAACTAAATAGACAATTACGTACAAATTTGTCGGTGTTTGGAATTTTCGTCAATATTTTTTACGACAAATATTCAGTTCCAAAAGTCCGAACTGATATTACAACAAATATCGTTGTTCTATTTAAACATGGGCAATTGAATTGTCGGAAGTTTTTCGGCGAAGGAACGTTCTTCGGGAGGTTTTGCCGTTTCACCTTTTTGATATTGGATATACAGAATCCAACGGTTGATGTCATTGCCGTAATCTTTGCCCGTAACTTTGTGAAGCGATTGCATCGCTTCGTAACGAACCGCCGGAACCTTGTCATATAAGGCTTCGCCCAACGCCGGAAGAATAATCGAGTCGATTTCGTCCGATGTTTTCGTAACTGTTTTTTGTGACGGTTTAGGGAACGAATCGGCAAGAAGACGAATTGCCGTCAATCGGACATCTTTATCTGTATCTTTTTTTGAATTTTCAATTAAAAGCAGTGCAAGTTCTTTTTTTGTACCGCTATAAGTTTTGCCGAGAGCCTCCAGCGCCGAAAGCCGGACAAAAGGATCGGAATCAGCAAGAATCTCTTTCATATATCCGTCGCGTTTGGGATGCGGGATTTTTGCCATTGCGTCCACCGCTTCACGCCGCATATTCGGGTCAGGCGATGTTCGGTATTCAACCATTAACTGAGCCACCAGAATTTCCTTTTCGGAATCTGAAACAGTTTTTCCTTGCAGACCTTTCTGTTGAATCAGTTTTTTTCGTTTCCACGGCGGTTCCAAACCGGGAATCTTATCACTTTTTGCTTCAAAAAGAGGCAGTTTGGCAATAAATTCGTTATCAACAGCACAGCCGGAAGTTACAAATAAAGTAATTCCGACAAGCAACAGCAAAAAATATTTCAACGCCGTCATTATTTGCATTTTTTTCTCAATTGTCGATAATAGACACTATTAATCAATAAATTAATAAATCAATTAACCCAAATTAATTAAAATAATCAAAATAACCGAAAATTCAAAAAGGGTGTTTGCGTTCAGTTTTACCGCAACCGTTGCCAATATTTCCAGATGAAATCGGTTTGTTCGTTTAAGTTTTGTCATCTGTTTCCGGCAGTTTCGAGGAAAACTGTTTGGTGAACGATAACAATTTTTCAATTTGTTGCCAAGATGAATTTTCGCTTTTTCTTTCAAATGTTTTCTTTTTTCTGCTGTTTTTGTGCGGCTGAATTTCTTTTTGCGCTGGATTATATTGAATTTAGCGAACATGGGAAAATCAGGAAAGAAGAAGGTCGGATTGTACTTGAAGCACAGGACGGTTTCGCCTTTGAGTCGCGGGACGGTCAATATTTTGTCGTACCGCCGGATTTACTCATTGCCCGGACTTCCGACGAAAAATCGTTCAAACCTTATACGCAACTTGAAATTACGGAACGGTTAAAGAAGGAATTTCCCGAATCGCAAGGTTTTTATTTGCTTGAAACGAATCATTTTTTTGTTATTTACACAACATCGCTTGGTTTTGCACAATGGTACGGTCAACTTCTGGAAAAACTGTACACCGGTTACAGTAGTTTTTGGAAAGAACAGGGAATAACGTTACAGCCTTCCGAATATCCGATGGTTGCCGTTGTTCTTTCAAATCCGTCCGGTTTTTTACGGTATGCGCAATCGGAAGGGTTTCAGTTAATGCGCGGTCAGTGTGCGTATTACAATAAATCTTCCAACCGCGTGGTGATGTGTGATCTTTCGGGGTTGGAGGCGTACAGGGAAGGAGATAAGGATCGTGCGTCGTCACGGGATATTCAGGCGTTTTTGAACCAGCCAAACGCGGCAAACAATATTTCGGCGGTAGTGCATGAAGCGGTTCATTTGGTTGGATTTAGTTGCGGAATGCACACACGGTTTGCACCGAATCCGTTGTGGCTTTGTGAAGGACTCGCCGTATTCCATGAAGTGCCGGATTCAGGAAAACGAGCCGGCTGGAGCCGAACTCCCAAACCAAACTTCCGGCGTTTAAGTACGTTAAAAGATTATCTGCAACAAAATCCCGCTGAACCGCTGCAAACAATTATTCGAAACGACGCTCCGTTTAACAATACCGTAACAGCCGCGAACAGTTACGCAATTGCGTGGGGATTAACTTATTATCTTGCCAAACGCCGTTCAAAAGAATTTACCGCCTATTTGAAAAAGATGCAGAAAAAAACAATCCTTTCCGAAGATTCACCGGAAATTCGGATTCAAGACTTTGAAGAATGTTTCGGAAATAATTGGAACAAAAACCTGAAAGACTGCATCGACTACCTGAAAAAACTCTAATCGTTTCGGAATTTTAGGAGTTCACCAATAGGTAAACGAAGATAAGCAAATAAAGGTGGGCGATCCCTTCGCTATTTGCTAAAAAGGTCGCCTACCTAATCGGAAGGTCTATTAGTTAAACAAGGTGAATTTTTGGTGTTC
>JAISBG010000466.1 GCA_031266315.1 Planctomycetaceae bacterium
AGCAATTTTAATCCATTGCCCTTTCAGGGCGAATTTATTAACGTGTCTTAACCCACCGCGTTGCGGTGGGTTGTTACGCATTGCCCTTGCAGGGCGGAGGAAAACTTGCAATCCTACTGGGTTGATGTATGTTTGACCGACTTTTTGACCTACGGTGCGTAACATGAGATTGTAATACTGTTTTCACGATACAGACCTATTTATCGTATCATATCGTATCGTTTATCTCAGTCGATTGAAATTTCAAGCGGTTTGGCTGTTCCGACCAACCAATTGGTAACCGTTAGTTTTTTCGGTGTCGAATCAAATGTTGAAACCAATTTACTTTGAGCGTTTAATTCGTAAAAGGTATCGGCAATTTGAATTTGGCACGGAATATCACTTCGATTTGTTAACCGTATTGAGTTGCCGTTCTTGACGATTTCGACGCAGGCGTTGAACAGTTTTTCAACCCATTGCGGTCTGCCTAAAATCATTCCGGCAGCCCAGCCGATTGTGCGCCGCGCAAAAAACGCTTCACGAATCGCATCTTCCGTCCGATTTTCCGCTAGAATCAATGTTATTGGTCGGAGCGGATTTTGACTGCCGTACATATTCCATTCGGAAACGTGAATATCGCTGGTTGTGATCAACCCCATATCTATTTCGTTACACCAATCCGCGACAACCGGATAGTATGAAGTTCCGTTAAACACTTCAATTCCGTGCAAATATCCTTTACGCCGAACATCGTCATGTTCTGAAGTAAACGACATCGGAACACCTTTTTCGAGACCGCCGCTTTTCGGAGCCACCCAACCCGGGTGATTCCAGAACACAAACGCCCCCTGATCCGCCGCAACCGCAAGCATTTTTTTCCAATCGTCAACCGCTTCGGCAACCGGATTGACATCTTTCAAAAAAATCGCGTTAAAATGACCCGGCGGCATTGTGGATTTGGTAATTTCCGTACCACGAATAAGAATCAAATTCTTTTTCTCCGCTTCCGGTTTGGCAATATCGTAAGCGATATTGTGATCATCGTTACGTTCTTTTAATTGAGTTGATTTGCCGCCGAAAAAGGGACGATACTCAATGTGGTCGGTAATTGCAATCACATCAAAACCGTTTTCAACCGCTTCATGAACACGGTCTTTCGGCATCACATAACCGTCCGAAAATAACGTGTGAATGTGAAAATCCCCTTTGAGAACCTGAAAATGTTCCACTTCGGGAATTGTAATTTTTCGCGGTGTTCGTTTCGGATTTAAAATATTCCCGTTAGGCACGGTGAACAACGGATCAACTGTTTTAGTTACATTTTCCTGCCCGAGAGCAAAACTCACCGGCAAGGTCGTCGCCGCTCCAAGCAATGCGGCATGTCGCAAAAATTCGCGTCGTGTTGACATAGTAAAAAAGTGGGTTAAAAGTTAAAGTAAAAAATGGAATTTAAGTTTAAGGATTCATAGAAGAATTTTGTTCCATTTAGCCGTTCTCCAAAGGAAACAACTAAAATGAATGTACAACTATTATTGTAATTGCCTATTTAATTTGTACTTATTCACGTAGCATTAACTATGTAAAATATTCCTTCGCCCCGTAAGGGGCAATGCGTAACAACCCACCGCAACGCGGTGGGGCACACACATTCAAACTATCGCCCTGTAAGGGCAATGGAAAATTGAAAACGATCATGTGTTGATTTAACAATTCAAGTATAAAATCTATTGGCGATTGTAATCCACTGCCCTTACAGGGCGATGGTGTTTGTGATTTAACCCGCCGCGTTGCGGCGGGTTGTTACGCGATGTCCTTTCAGGACGAAATAGATCGTTACCTATTGTTGTCATTATCATCATTATGGAACAGCAACTGATTCACCGCCGGCAACGGAACCCAACGCACCCCAGATTCCAAATGGTGAAGTACCGGAGCCGACAATTAACGAAGTTGTGCCGCTTGGATTTGTGTAATCTGCCGGAGTTCCAGTGGAAAGGCAATTGATTTTGTTGGGAATGAAACGTACTGCGCCATCGGTCATTCCGCATTGAACACCAGCCGGATGATAACTGGATGCCGATATAACCGACATTGCCGCATCATAAACACCTATATTACCAGCCATGCAATTCGGTCCTGTATTCGGCGGAAAAATAGTCATAAAACCTGTTCTATAAGGTAAACTGTCTCCCCAACTCCGTCCCATAACACCACGCCTAATATCCGTACTGGCAGAATATTGTTTCTTTCCTTTATTCGTTGCCCAACAAACATTCAGGTCAAATGTTGTTGAGGGAGAAGTAACGGCAGTTGTTCCCGGATCAGTTGTTGGTTCTCCCATTGTTGACAGGTTATGTCTGAGATTACCTTTAATTTCCATATTCTTGGCGTCGTCGTTGTAACCAATTCCTCCTTCGGAAAGAGCAATTGTGTTACTCGTTCCATCTTTTATTGCCGAAACAGCATATACTTGGTTATGACGAAGTGAAAAAAGACCTCGCGGATTGGAAGTTTTTTGCCTGCCGTCACTGGAATGACTTTGAGTAGGCCAGTCACCAAAACTGAAACGGTAACTATTGGGACGACCATAAGTACCAGCCAAAGGAGCCTTACTTCCTGGGTCTGACGGACAAACAAAGGTGTCAATTTGATGATCAGCAATTTCATTAACATTACCGCTGTAAAAAGTGTGCTGAACCGTTGGACCCAAATCAATAATTTTTGCCAAGTAAGCATCGTAAAGTGGTTCTTGCTCGATATACGGGAGCAATGCCACAAAAACTCCTACGCGAACACTGGTGTTGCCGCCGTAGTTCATAGCACCGCAAGGAAATGTTTGATGCGTATCGTGGTAATTGTGTAACCCCAGCGCAAGTTGTTTGGCTCTGCTGGAACACTGCATTCGGCTTGCCGCTTCCCTTGCCGCCTGAACAGCCGGCAACAACAAACCAATCAGCAGACCGATGATCGCAATTACCACCAGAAGTTCTACTAAAGTGAACCCATACTGCCCCCCCCCCCCTATTTTAACACGCATTTTTTGAAATGAACGAAGTTTTTCATTGAAATAGTCGAGGACTTTTGACAGGGCTGATTTTAACAAAGTGAAACCGAACGAGAATTGACGTTTTGACATTTTAATTTCTCCTTTAAGGAATTTTAAAAAATGAAAAATGAATCGGAAACTGTTACTAAACTTTTTTTTTGAAAAACAACAAATTGTCTCAATGATTTTTTGATAACTTTTTGTTGTGTTCGCGTGTAATTATAACCGTGTATATTAAGAACA
>JAISBG010000815.1 GCA_031266315.1 Planctomycetaceae bacterium
CCGGCACCACCCCGGGCGGCGCGGCGAGAAGTAAGAGAGAGTTAAAAACGGAACATAGAGAACATTTGTTCTTTAAACTCTTGTCTGGAAAGAATTTACCTCTCTTTCGTGCTTCACCGTTTGGCTTCACCTTAGTCGAACTTCTTGTGGTCATTGCGATTATCGGTGTGTTAATCGCTCTTCTGTTGCCTGCCGTGCAAGCGGCGAGGGAAGCCGCAAGGCGGATGCAGTGTACGAACCATCTCAAGCAAGTGGGGTTGGCGATTCACAATTACCATGACACGTTTGACTCCATTCCGCCTCTCCGAAGCGGACGTTCAGGCGGTAGTGGAGCACCTTGGGCAAATAACAGTTATTTAGTACCGCTCTTGCCTAATCTGGAGCAACAAGCACGGTATGATAGTTATATTGCCCAGAACATGCCGGACGCATGGGGAGGTTCGGGCAGTAGCGGTATGAGCAACTACGACTGGTTGAAAGGAAAAGTCTCTACTTTTGCGTGTCCGTCTGACGGCAATGCTTCCTTACCTTCTGTAACTGCCGGCTTAGCCCGATCAAGTTATTTTGCGTCTTTGGGCGATATTGTTGCCCCGACAACCGCAAACGCTCAAACTAATCGCGGTTTCTTTCGCGGATGTGTTACAGTCGATTTTACAACGGGAGCCGTAACGTTAATAACCAACTCGTTTGCCTCAATTACCGACGGTTTATCCAATACAGTAGCACTTTCCGAAGCAGTAACGGTTAATGAAATAAGTTCCAGAAATGTGAAAGGCGGTTATGCCGTTACTGCATCGACAGGACAACGCAAACCTAATCATTGTCGCGGCTTAACGACCGACCGCATTACAATTACTAGTACGGATGTTGCCCAGTATGGACGAAGTACTACTGGATTCGGAGACGGACGCGGCGCATTTTTTACTACTGTCATACCGCCCAATAATATTTCCTGTATTGTTTGGTACACAAACTTAGCCAATCCGGGTTTGACATCATGGGGATTTCACACGGCAACAAGTAATCACTCCGGCGGCGTAAATTGTTGTCTGGGCGACGGTTCAGTGCGCTTTGTCAGTGATACTATCAGTTGTGGAAATCAAGATTTAGATCTTGCGGTTGGAGCGGTGGGAGGTTATGAACCAAAGGAAAAAAGTCCATTCGGAGTTTGGGGAGCAATCGGTTCGATTCAAGGTGGTGAAAGCGAAGCCCTGCCGTGATATACTTATCACACTTTAAAAATTCGTTTTTTGTAGGGATACACTGCCGTGCGTCCCTACGTAAAAACTAAAAAACCGTCACTTTTTTATAACAGGAGATTAAACCGTTATGAAACGAATGAAACTTTTTTTGGTGTTCGCATTGCTGTTACTTTTGGCTGGATTGCAAACCGCGTCGGCAACTGATATTTGGACAATCGGTGTTGACGACGATAATTTCGCGGAATTTGCTTCTGCCGGAAAATATGAAGATGTTCCAAAAAATTTTCCGCAAGGCGTGAATATTCAAATCGGAAAACTTGATACAAAAAAAGATTTTCCGTACATTCACCCGGCTCCAAGCGATGTTTGGGCGGAAAAGAAAAATTACGCTTATTCGATTCAATTTGATTTGCCGGAAAATACAACGGCAGATGAAAATAACACCGCGTATGAATTGACAATCAAAGGTTGGGGACACTACAACAGTCCGACAGTTTTTGACGTGAATTTGAACGGTCAGAAAAAAACATTGGCAACTTCGCGCAACGCAAAAAGCGATGACATTTTGACCAATCCCCAAGCGGCGAAGCCGGGAACTTATTCTATTGCGTTTCCCAAAACAGCAATAAAAGAAACAGGAAATATTCTCACAATCACCAGCGTAAACGGTTCATGGTTTGTTTACGATGTTCTGAAATTTCAAGCACGAACCGGAAAAATCGAAGCAATTAACATTACGCCGATTCGCGGAATTTTCAAAACTAAAAATTCCGATGAACAATTTCCGTTGGCGCGAAAAATCAATATTGATTATCAAGGCGAATTTTTGAGTCAGACAACCGATCTTGCCGTAACTTATCAACCGGAAAACGGTGAAGAAAAACAAGTCCTAATTGCTCTTGACCCGGAAAAGAATTTTACCAATACGGAAATTCTTCTTCCGGTAACAAATGAGGATTGTGTGAAGCCGATTAAAGTGCGTGCCGAATTGAAAACACCGAAAGCGGTTACCAAAGAAACGTTCATTCCCGCTGAACGAAAATGGGAAATTCATCTTATTCATCAAACACATCTCGATATTGGTTACACGCATACGCAAGTGGAAATTTTGGAACGTCAAGTACAATCGCTCAAAGATGCGTTGAAATATATTGAAGAAACAAAAAATTATCCTGACGATGCGAAATTCAAATTTCATCCTGAAGGAATGTGGGCGGTTGAAGAATTTATGCGACGCGCTAACGACGAAGAAAAAACGGCGTTCATTCAAGCCGCGAAAAACCGTAACATTCATCTTGACGTGATGTACGCTCAAGCGATGACCGGCATGTATAGCGATGAGGAATTGTTCGAGTTAATGGGTTCGGCAATTCGTTTCGGACGGAAATATAGTATCGAAATTGACAGTGCAATGCAAACCGACGTACCAGGTTACACTTGGGGACTTGTTCCTGTATTGGCAAAATGCGGAATCAAATATATGACGATGGGACCGAATGCGGGACATCGTGTCGGACGGCTTTATTATTGGGGCGAAAAACCGTTTTACTGGGAATCGCCGTCCGGTAAAGAACGTGTTTTGTGTTATCTGGCTGACACCGGTTATCATCAGTTTCACGGTAAGCCGGTCGGACATCGAATTTCGGAAACAGAAATTTTCAACATTCTCGACGGTAAAGATTGGTTACCTCATTCGGACAAACCGCGAACATTTCTTTACGATTTGATTCCGTTACGTTACGGAATTGAAGGAGACAATGGTCGTCCTAACCGTGTTGTTTCCGATGTGGTCAAAGAATGGAACGAAAAATACGCTTATCCGAAATTAACTCTTTCGCGTAACAGCGATTTTATGAAAGAATTGGAAATGCGGTACGGCAAGGAATTTCCGGTTGTTCGCGGAGATTACACTCCGTATTGGGAAGACGGCGCGGCAAGCACATCGGTGGCAACGATGCGTAACCGTGACGCGAAAAGAAGTCTTATCGCAGCAGAAACAGCGTGGGCAATCAAGCAACCGCAAGAGTATTTCAAACGTGTTACAGATTTCGATGCGGCGTGGACGGATATTATTATGTACGACGAACACACTTGGGGAGCGCATAACAGTATTTCCGAACCGGACAGCGATTTTGTCAAACAGCAAGATGATTACAAACAAGCGTTTGCCCAACGTGCATTCGACACTGTTAATAAACTTCGCGAGGAAGTCAAGATCAACATTTCTCCTCCTCAACATAAACCGGAAGGCGTTTATGCTGATACGGAAAAAGGAATGATTGGTAACGATTTAATTTCGTTGAAAGTGGATAAGAAAACCGGTGCCATTGTGTCGTTCACGATGAAAGGGATTCCACATGATTTGGTGAATCCGAATGATGACGGTAATACGGGATTGAATGATTACCTTTATATCATCGGACGCGACGCAACAAAAAATCGAGAACGATACGCTCAAGGCGTAAATGTTACGGCGAGAGTTGTGAATGGAGTTGCTTCAATTAATGTTGAATCGCTTGTTCCCAATTGCCAATTTTTACAGCAGAGGGTTGTTATCACTTCGGATAGTCCTGTCGTGTATATTGACAATACGATGAAGAAAAAAATGGAACGCCAACCGGAAGGAACTTTTTTTGGTTTTCCGTTCAATATTCCGAATGGCGTTTGGCGAATTGATACGCCTTGGGCAATGGTTCAAGTTGAAAAAGATCAACTGCCGGGAGCAAACCGTAATTATTATTGTGTGCAAAATTTTTGTAATCTTTCCAACGATGATTACGGAATAGATTTTGCAACTTACCATGCACCAATGATACAATTTTCACCGATTCTTTTCGCGCCGGCATGGGATAAAACGTTGAAAACATGGCGGGAACACATTGAGCCAAACGGCACAATTTATAGTTGGGTTTGTAACAATCATTGGGAAACCAATTACAAAGCAGGACAAGACGGTTGGTTACGATTTGTTTACAAGATTCGTCCTTATGTCGGCAAATTTGATGTTGCGAAATCTCAAAAATTTGCAAGAGACGAAGACTCTCCCGTGCCGCTTTACAACAAGCAGTTGATGAACTTGGACAACGAAAATATTATCATAACACGGCTGAAACCGGCGCGGACGGAAAAAGCGTCTAATGTTTCCGAATCGCCATACGGTCAAGGATTGATTGTTCGGCTTTACAATCCGACAGACAAACCGCAAAAAGTTTCATTAACGTTTTCCGCTCCGCAAATCAACAAAGATGTTTATGAACCGGCGTTATATCGTTCCAATCCGTTGGAAGACTGTTTAGAGAAAATTCCGACAACACTCGTCATTGACCCGTTTGATTTCATTACTCTGCGGGCAGAGTAAAAAGAACCCTCGCGTTCGCAAACCGGTTAGTCAAAGAGGCTTAACTTCATTCAATTTTTTTAGGAGATTTTTATGTTACGAAACAATTTTATTTTTTTCTGTTGTTTAACGATGGTTTGTTTCGGCTGTTCCAATGCGCCGAATGGTTTTCCGAAAGTTGTTCCGTGTGTTGTGGTTGTTACTGATAATGGTTTGCCGATTGCAGATGTTTTTGTCAGTATTCAAACCGTTCCGCCAACCGAAAGTTTGTCGGTAATTGCTTATACAGACGCGCAAGGAAAAGCAACAATGCAAACCGTATTGGGAACATACGCGAAAACAGGAATTCCGGCGGGAAAGATCGTTATGGTGTTAGATAAATCTCCTGACATTCCGCACACGAAATCCGAAACAGAACGGAACAACATGTCTCCCGCAGAAGGATTAGCGTACATGGCAAAAATCGAAACGGAATACCTCAAATTGCCGAATAGTATTCCGCCGCCGCTCCGTACCGCAAATATATCACCTTTGACAAAAGACACAAGTTCGGAAGATGTTTCGGTCTGGCATGTCAAACTGGAAGAGTATAAAAAATGAAACATTTCACTGTAACGGTTTGTTTTAATTAACAAATTGCCCACCGCCGAATGTAAACAATTATCCCGACAAATTTCAAAATAATCAGCAAATAATAGTTTCAACAATTTTCAAAAAGGAGGATTTCAATGTCCGCGAAAGTAATTTCATTGTTGTTTGTTATGTTTTCTTGTGTTACGGTTTTTGCCGAAGACAAACCGGATTTGCCGTTGATTGATATTTCCGGCGAAACCTCACGTCATGTTGTCATTGCCGCCGGAACGCAAATCATTTATCAGGGACATCCAACTTCGCTGTTGATGCCGGATGGTAAAACAATTTTTGCGGTTTGGAGTTTCAATGACTCCAGAAAAGAAAAAATACTGCCGAATGCAGGCTACATACATCTCTACACTTATGCCGGTCCGATGGCACGAAGCGACGATGGCGGGAAAACTTGGACACGGCTTGATGACACATTGCCGCCGGGATTTTCAAAACATAAAAATTGTCCGAGTATTTATCGTATGGTTGCCGAAGACGGTGCGGAACGTTTATGGGTCTTTTCCGCTGAACCGAAAATGCCGCGTATTCTTAGTGAAGATAGCGGAAAAACTTGGCGCGAATTGGAACCGCTCGGTTTTGACTGTGTTATGACCTTCAGTAGTGTTGTTCCAAAAAATCCGGGAAAGCAAGACGGAAAATATATCGGTCTTTACCATCGTCAGACTCCTGAACGGCGAAGCGAAGGAGTTGTCCAAACGGAAACATCGGATGCCGGATTAACGTGGTCGGAACCGCGAGTGATTGCTTCGGTAGAAGGACGTGTTGCTTGTGAACCGTTCGGATTTTGGTCACCGGACAACAAAGAAATCTGTTGTTTGATGCGCGACAATACAAACAAAGGACGGAGCCTAATGATGTTCAGTAACGATCACGGCGAAACATGGTCAACGCCGACCGATACACCATGGGGATTAACCGGTCACCGACATCAAGGTGTTTATACGCCGGACGGACGGTTTGTCGTTGTTTTCCGTGATATGGCTCCCGGAAGTCCGTTTCACGACCATTTTGTTGCATGGGTTGGAACTTATGAAGATATTAAACGAAACAGACCGGGACAGTTTCGCGTCAAATTATTGCACAGTTATGAAGGTCGGGACACAGGTTATCCGGGCATTCAAATTTTACCGGACGGAACCATTTTTGCGCTGACTTACATCAAATATCAACCGCGCAAGGAGAAATCAGTTTACATTAAAAATTCAATCATTGGCGTTCATTTCAGATTGACCAAAGACGGTGTTGAATAATCCGTCGTTGATAAAAACGCCAGATACTCATTGTAATAAGTCTGATATACCGTAGCTGGTATGGGCAGTAGGCTTCGCCCTTGAGTAACCGCTTCACGTTGTTGCGCTTCCGCAATCAGCTTCGTGAATTTTAAAACAGCTTGAGTGTACCTTTGGCTGATCACAGCAATTTGTTCATTTTTGGAAATAGTTACAAAAAACATTATAATGTTCACGTTTGTTATGAGAAGTTGCTTTTAGTTATTTCTATATTTTTGTGGATTCCGCGTACAAGAGTAAGGAGATTGATGAGAAATTGCAACAATGCGGCTTTGAGCCTCAAATCAATGAAAAGGGTCATCCATATTTAAGTCTTACGGACTTAAAAATCGCTGATTCTACCGGATTAGGTCTTTCCCATCGGAATCGTAAAATAATAGGAATATTTCATCGGCAATCATCAGGTGAGCAACCTTTTGTAGGTGGGCGACCTTTCGCTGAAAGGTCGTGTCGGCGATAGCCGACTGTGAACCAGATTAACGACGGCAAACGGTATTGCTTTCCGTTTTGGAATCAAATTGCCAGCCGTTAACAGGGGCAAGTCGGCTAACGCCGACGCAACCTTTTAGCAAAAGGTTGCCCACCTTATGA
>JAISBG010000501.1 GCA_031266315.1 Planctomycetaceae bacterium
ACCGGAACCGGTTCGCGTTCTGACTCTTGCCCGCAAAACGGAGCAGTTTTGAAACATAGTTTTTACAAGCAAACAAACTCAAAAAGGGGCGGAAACGTCTAAAGTGTTTTACATAACTCCAAATATAGTAAAAGGTTACGAAACAAGCGGTTTTCCAAATCATCCAAAAAATCGCAATGACTAATAAAAAAACCGCTCTTGAACCAAGGGGTTGCCCACCTGATGATTGCCCACTTTTAACGAAATTCCATTGAAATATTGTCAACGGTCAATAATCCGCTTGCGTCTCCAACTATTCACTATTAATTATTAACTATTAATTAAAATGTTGTTACGATACCGAGCTGGGCGGTGTGGGCGGTGGAGCGTTCACCGAGATCAAGGTCGTAATCGGCGAAGAGTCGGGAATGTTGTGATTTAATGTTGCGAATATCGAAGCCGACACCGACATTGAACATATTTCGTCCAAGATTAACACCGGTAAGTGTGCGGCTTTCGCCCGGATTGGAGAGGAACGAAGTTCGCACCGCACCGTACAAATTGCCGCCAATCTGAACACCGTATTGTAAACGTGTACGTAAATTTATCATGTCCGACGATTGGAATTTTGAGTTCAAACCAATTCGTAACACCGTTTGACCGACACTGCTTCTCTCGATTTTTTGTGCGGTATCGGCGGCAATGAAATTGTCTGACCACGCTTTTTGGAAATCGACAGCGAAGAGCGGAGTGAGTTGCAGTTTACTTTTCTGTAACGAATGACGGAAGAATTCGATACTGGCATAAACAGCGTTCATAACCTGTTTACAATCAACACTTTAACATCACTTCTTGTCCCTGGTGAACACCGCCGTTTTGAAGAGTGAACCCGGCAGTGAACAACCACTTATATGTTTTTGTAAGTCTTTAATACATAAAGACTTACGCCGAACCTAAAAGATGTGGGCGATCCTTTCGCTGAAAGGTCGCGCCGGTTGAGTGGTAATCAATTCCAATTGGTTTGCCCTTCATAAATATTTTATTATTAAATCAATACATGATAGGCAAGGCAAACCTTTCAGGAGTCGAATAAGGCTCAACCGGCGCGACCTTTCAGCGAACGGATTGCCCTCCATTCTTGACATTTTTGAGGTGGGTTATTATTTATCAAAAACTTTTGCTGAAAGATTACCGATGGACATTATTTCATGTAGATTGGCAGAGAACCGTTTTCGAGTTGCAGAACGGTCAAATTGATTGCGGTTGTGTACACTTTGCCGATATAGCCTTGCGACCACGAACCGTCGCTTCCAGCCTCGGAGATAATCCGCTTAAACAACCGGTCACGGTATTCCGTCCAATTTTTACCGCCTTGACGATATTTCACTTGGGCAAAGTAATAATGTGCATAATGCCAATGTCCATAGTCGTTGTTGCTTGAGATATTGCCGAGATTTTTATCACAGTATTTTAATAAATTGGGTACGAATTTATCGTCATATTCTCCGGCGTTGAACAGACAGGCGATTGCCGCTGCACTGATTGGCGGACGTCCGCCGCCGCCGTGAATATTGTACTGGACACCACCTTCGCCTTGCTGAATCGAGCAACGATGGATATATCCGATTGCTTTCTCGATAATTTCCTTCGGCACGGGAATTCCGGCATTCCGGCAACCGCGCAACGCTTGAACTTGAGTGATTGTCGTAGAACCTTCGTCGAAATCGTTGCCGTCCTTCGCGCTGACGTAACCCCAACCTCCCGCTTTGGTTTGCGCTTGACCACAAAACAGAACCGCTTTGGTCATCACATCAATCAATTCATGACGCCGTGCTTCGTCCTCTTCTTCGCCGAAAACCTGAGACAAAAAGAGCAAACCGAAACCATGACCATAAGTATAACGATCATCGGTATTGTCGCCGATCAACCCGTTTTGCCGTGAACGCCTGACGAGAAAATCAACCGCATCACGAATATTCGAAGCGTATTTCCCTTGTGTTGCCGTCGAACCTTCGGCAAGCAACGCGATTCCAGCCATTCCGGTCATTGCCGACGGATACGAACCGTTCGCATCCCAACTGCCGCGTCGGGATTGGTTCGACGCCAACCAGTTTAGCCCACGCGACACAACCCGATTCAAATCCGATTCCGAAACCTGAGCGCAAACCGGTAATAAGGAAACACCGTAAATTAAAAGAAATAAACCCGCTAATACGAATCTTCTTCTCACGTCCACATCCAATTCTCAATTTATTCCGGTCGGATTCATACTGCGTTAGGATTGTATTTGGTCTTTTCCAAGTACCTGTTTATTGGCAGGTAGGCTGTTTGTCGTTACACTGCAGGTCAGAAACATGCGGTTACAAAAATGAAGGAAAGAAAATTAAAATTAAAAAACTCAATCCATCTGTCCCGCTCAAAAAATGATAACCGGACAGACAGACCGCCACCCGACGAATAAAATAAGGGATACTCAACGACTCGACAAAATATTTTAATACCAAATAAACGATTGAAAAGGGTGGGGTTTTTAGAAACTCCCAAAAGTGGGCAACTCAACCACAAGGTGGGCAACCGTTCGCTGAACGGTTGCGTCGGCGATAGCCGACTGTGAACCGGATTAACATTGGCAAACGGAGTTGCCTTCCGTTTTGGAGTCAATGACAAACTCAACCGGCGCGACCGCTCAGCGAGCTTTTTGATAAATAGCCTACTTCTTTGGGGCGGATTGTAGGAACATTCGTTAGAATGATTATAATTCTTACGTTGGCGGGAATTATTGAGTATAAAAACGGATAAAATTATTTTTGTCGGCTCAAATTATAGGGTATAATTAGGCAATTAGAAAACCATCCCATGAAAATTCTTGTTATCTCCCCTGAATGATGGAACCTATTGCTATTATTGGTTATGCTTGTCGATTGCCGGAAGCGTCCGATGCGGACGCGTTTTGGCGTTTGCTTATGGAAGGACGTTCCAATTACGGCGAACTCCCGCCCGAACGATTGAATCAGGAACTTTATTATAGTCCTGAAAAAGGAATTATCGGGAAAACTTACAGTAAAGTCGGAGCGGTCTTTTCGTTGCAAGGAAAGAACTTTCGCCCGAAGCATCAACTTTTGTCCGATTGTGAAGGTCAACACGCTGCCTATGAAGTTGTCGCCGATGCCGTTCGTAACAGCGGTTATACTGTTGGCGATTTTCCGCACCGTCAGACCGGCGTCTATGTTGCTACACGCCGAACAAGTCAGGTTTCAACCGATAAATTGCTTTTGCAAGACACTCCCGTTGTTCTGGAATATCTCAAAGAAATCGGCGGGTTCGCGGTATTGCCGAAAGAATTGCAGAAAAAGATCGTTGCCGCAACACAACAACGTATTACCGATAAATATTCGTATTCCAACCGTTTTGAAACAGAACGTTTAATGTATTATCTGACGGCATGGAATATCTCTTATGCTTTGAATTTAGATGGTCCAACGATGATTATGGACGGGGCGTGTGCGTCTTCGCTGTCCGCCGTAACATTGGCGTCCCGCGCTTTGAATGACGGCAGTATCGACTGTGCAATTGCCGGCGGTTCC
>JAISBG010000518.1 GCA_031266315.1 Planctomycetaceae bacterium
ACGCCACATCGCTTGCGTCGTCGCAAACGACGAATCCTCGCCTGCCGGAATTACCGCTCCGGCGGCAATTGCCGGATTATGGTTTACATGCTGACCGATCATCATAAAATAACGTATCGTGTGTCGCTTGTCCAAAAAATTAGTGTTAATATCATACAGTGAATCTTAACAAATTCTCCCAAACGGGAAAAGTCCTGTTTGGCGGGGGACTTGACTCCAAAAAATTGAAAAAAAAATGTGTAGATACTTTTGCCTGTTGACGGTTGGTAACTTGATTCCAAAACGGAAGGCAACTCAATTTGCTATTGTTAGTCTAATTCACTGTCGGCGAGTACGCCGACGCGACCTTTTAGCAAAAGGTCGCCCTACCTTATGATTACCAATTTGACTATTCCGGTGGAAAACACCTAATCCGGTAGAACAGGAAAATTCCACTGGAATATTACAAAAAATAAGTAGTTACGAATTTAATTGTTATTTCCTTTTTCCGTTATTTATTTCGTATCAGACCGGGATAAACGTCGAGGTCAAGCGGTTCGAATAGTCCGGCGTGGAACCGTTCAATAGCAATGGCTCCCATAACAGCATTGTCCGTACACAACGTTATCGGAGCAATAAAAAGCCGAATGTGTTCGTTTTGTGCCGCATTTTCCATTTTCTGACGAAATCGGTTGTTCGCCGCAACTCCGCCGCCAAGACATAACGTTTTCATCCCTGTTTTTTGTAACGCTTGAATGGATTTGCCGACAAGACAATCGACAACCGCTTCCTGAAAAGATGCCGCAATATCAGCAATTTCTTGTTCCGATAATTTTGCGGCAACTGTTGCCGGATCAGTCGTTTTGCCGGGACCAACCAACCGGTAACGTACCGCCGTTTTCAAACCACTGAAACTAAATGCCAACCGTTCCGGCTCATCAAGCAGTGATCGCGGAAAAGTGTACGCTTTGGGATTTCCTCTCTCCGCCGCTTTTTGAATCGACGGTCCGCCCGGATATGGCAAACCAAGCATTGCCGCAACTTTATCAAACGCTTCGCCTGCCGCATCATCAATTGTTCCGCCAAGCGACGTAAAATCAATTGGTGTTACGCAACGATACAAACTCGAATGTCCGCCGCTCACAATCAAACCAAGACACGGAAACGGATCCTCCCGAAACGAAATCTTGCAAGCGTAAATATGAGCCTGCAAATGATTGACCGCGATAAGCGGTTTTTTTAGCGCAACACAAAGTGCTTTCGCCGCCGAAAGACCAACAAGCAAAGAACCGGCAAGACCCGGCGTGTTGGCAACCGCAACCGCATCAAGATCAGAAAGCCGGATTCCGGAACGGTGTATTGTTTCGTCAATAACTAGAACGATATTTTCCAAATGAGCGCGGGAAGCGATTTCCGGTACCACACCGCCGAATTTTTGATGCAATTTATCCTGCGACGCCACAACACTGCCGAGAACTTCAAGCGAATCAGTAATCACCGCCGCTGCCGTTTCGTCACAGGTTGTTTCTATGGTCAAAATTCGGATCATTTTTGTTTTGTTTATTCCGTTTTCGGAACACGATTCCGCTCAATGTAATCCCATAGCAATTTGCGGGTAATTTCGTACGTTTTAGGCGGAACAGCATGTGTTGTTTCCGGTGTCGGGAAAATTTGTTTCGGAGCCGTTATATTATTGTAAGCAATATAAACCGAAGTCGGCGAACAAACGTAATCAATAAAACCGGTCGAAAGAATTGATTCCGCTTTGATACGCCGCGCAAAATTCGCGGCATCAATATACGGAACCGTTTTTACCACAGCCGGATCAACGGTTTCTTTGGTTTTACCGCGCAGAAAACCGGGCCAACCGCCAAAATTTCCTTCAATATCACCGGTGGGATAACAAATTGCGGGAACATAGGCAACACAAAATGTTACAGCGGGATCACTTCCGGCAGCAACAAGTGATTGCCCGCCGCCCTGACTTCCGCCAACAACAGCAATCGTTTTGCCGTCCCATTCCGGTAACGATTTCATAAATTGCAGCGCACGAATCACTCGAAGGAACATTCCAACGAAATAAATTTTTTCGCGGTCATTACTATTGGCAATCCGATAATCTTTGAGTTCTCCATTGGCTAAGGCTTTATAAAATTCTTCGGGCTGACCGTTTTCGATTCCGTGCGCATTCACGTCCAAAGCCAAAACACCGTGTGCAGCGTCGCCAATCGGCATGTTGGCACTGCGAACACCGGCTCCATGATACGAAATAACAATAGGCAATGATTGAGGTTTGGCATCAACCGGTTTCGCCAAATAACCCGAAACCGGTTTACCGCCCAGACAGTCAACTTTGATGTCAAACACTTGAATTGCCGGATTATTAACCTTCTCCGCCGGAACAGGAACAAGTTGCGGATTCATTGGCAGTTTAGTAAGTTCTTCCTTTTTAGCGTTCCAAAAAATGTCGAAATCTTCAGGTTCGGGAGTTTCGGCTTTGATTTCAAGCGGGTCAACTCCGGCACCTCCCATTGCGGAAATCTGACCGCCGGAAGCGTCTTTCCATTGAACCGTACACTTCAGAAAACCGGAACGGTTCAACGATGTTTCGATTACCGCAACAGAATCAGTACTTGTTACCGTTCCCTTTTTTTCAAAACTTCCGTCGCCCTGAACAACATAGGAGAGTTCTTTTCCGGCGAGCGGTTGGTTGTTTTCCAGCAACCGCACATGAAAAACAACAGGTTCTCCTTTTTTGTAGATCGCCGATTCCTGTTCAGCCCGAACCTGAATTTGATACGGCGATTTATTGTCCTGAGAAAGGGCAAACGAAATTCCAACAAACAATACCAATACAGAAACACCAACACAACAACATCGGCAAACACATTTCATGGGAAAACTC
>JAISBG010000519.1 GCA_031266315.1 Planctomycetaceae bacterium
TTGTGCGGCAACGGGTTAAAATCCTGCCTTTCAGGCAGTGGTCTCTTTGGTTCACAGCCGCAGGTCGCTGACCTGCGGTTATGAAAATCCTGCCTTTCAGGCAGAGAAAAAAATACTACTGATATAGTTACTTTTTTTTACCACAGAGAACACAGAGTTCACAGAGATAATTTTTTTAATCAACTCATATTCCGCTATTCCGCCCTGTCGTTAAAAAGTCCTAATTCTACCGGATTCGGTGTTTCCCACTGGAATTTTTGTTAAAAGTGAGCAATCATTAGGTGGGCAACTTTTTGTAGGTGGGCAACTTTTTGTAGGTGGGCAACCTTTTGTAGGTAAGCGACCTTTCGCTGAAAGGTCGCGTCGGCGTTAGCCGACAGTGAATCAGATTAATGACGGCAAAATGAAGACTCAACCGGCGCGACCGCCCAGCGGGCGGGTCGCCCACCCATTTTCGCCGACAGTGAATCAGATTAACGATGATAAATGGTGTTGTCTTCCGTTTTGGAGTCGAGTAAAACTCAACCGGCGCAACCGTCCAGCGGACTTTTTGATAAATAGCCCACCTCTTTGGGCGGAACATTCACCTCTTTTCGCGAATTTTCGTGTGTTTCGCGTTTAAAACGAACTTTTCAATGCTTGGCACCTAATACGGTAGAATCAGAAAAAAACCTTGACAAACGGGGTTGTTTCGATTAAACTTAGTGGTTATCTGTTTTTTGTGAGTTTACCTTTTCCGAAACTTTTTTCAAAATATTCAGAATATTCGAAATAATCCATTTGAGGAAGTGCTTCATGACGAAATTTTATTTCTATCGTTGGTTTTCCGGCGTCCTCCAAAAGAAAACGAAAACAGGTTCTCAATCTGTTCCGTCTCGTCGTGCGCTCAGTTTTGAATCTTTAGAAAATCGCGAGATGTTATCGGTTGCGCCATTGTTATATCTGACACCATCTCCAGAGCCGGATTACCTTCAATCGAATTGGTTTGAACAGTTAGAAATAAAATCAGATTCCTTCGTAGAAAATGAAGGTATTATCGAAAATGAGTGGATTATCCAATTAAATCAAGAATCATTAAAAAATTTATATTCTGTTTCAAAAGCCGCAGAATATCTTGACGATTATGGTGTTACGGTTATTTGTGGTCTTGGTACTCCGGGGATATTACAGGTTCGGATTGACACAGATTCAGTATCGTTACAAGAAGAAATTCTGGCGGGAATTGACGGAATTGAATATTGGCAACAAAATTATGTTTATGCTGCAAGTGGTATTGCTGATTATGTTAATGATCCCGCTACAAGTTCACAATGGTATCTTGATACACTTAATGTTTTACCTGCTTGGAAACAAACGAATGGTGAAGGAGTCATTGTTGGTATTCTTGAGCCTTCATTCAATAATCTTTTTATTCATCCTGATTTACAATCTCAAATTTGGACCAATCCCAATGAAAAATCTAATGGATTTGATGATGATGGTAATGGTCTGATTGATGATATTCATGGTTGGGACTTTAATCGTAACGAACCAGATGTTTCAGGTTCTGACCCGAATAATACGAAATATGACCATGGTGCTATGGTCGCATCTGTTATTGCTGCTGTCAGTAATAACCAATATGGAGGGGTAGGTATTGCTCCAAATGTTCAAATATTACCCGTTCAGGTTGGTGATGGTGAAATTTATACCCTTAGTGCGGAAATTGCAGGTATTAATTACCTTATTCAGTTAAAAACAAAATATAAGGTTAATATTTGTGCCATCAATATGAGTCTCTATGGATTTCCTGAGCGTGCTCTGACACAGTCTCTGATTGCGGCAGGTGAAGCTGGAATTATGGTTATTCATGCCGCAGGCAATGAGAGTAAAAATATGGACACATTGAGTGGGACTATATATGCGGATGACAAAAATAGCGATTTGGAAAACCACATAATTGTAGCCGCAACGACAACAAATGACACTTTGGCAACTTTTTCTAGTTATGGTCAAAGTACAGTTCATTTGGGTGCGCCTGGTTTGAGTATTTACTATAAATCTTATCGACAATCTGATACTGGAACACTTATTTCTTATGATACATTTATTGCTGGTACCAGTTTTTCTGCTCCGATAGTTACTGGAGCAGTTGCACTCATCGCCTCGCTTCATCCTAACTGGACACCGACGCAAATTAAGGACGCGATTCTTTCATCTGTTGACCCGATTCCTTCGCTTGAAGGTAAAGTGGCAACTGGTGGACGATTAAATATCGGCGATGCGATTAATTGGTCATTTGATCCCGTTGCGCAAAAACCGAATACCCCGTCCGATCTTTCTGTTCTATTACTGACAAACGATTCTTTTCAACTCAAATGGAAAGACAATTCGAAAAATGAAACATCATTTGAAGTACAATATTTACTCAATAATGGAGCATGGACAACAATAAACAACCTTAATCTTGGTCGAAATAAAACCACCGTAACATTTCCAATAAGTCCAAGCGGTACATACCAATTCCGAATCAAAGCGGTTAATGATAATGATTCTTCGGATTGGTCTGATATTGTTTCTGTTACAAAAGACACTTCAAATCCTCCGCCTGCCCCTGGTCAAATGACTGTCTCAATAAACACTGATTATCTCAGTCTTTGGTGGGATTCTGTTACAGGAGCCGATCATTACCGTCTTGAAAGAACCTTGTATGGGGAAAATGACTGGACAGAAGTTTATTTTGGTACGGATTGTTACTTTGATGACTATGATCTTGTTCCGAACAGAATCTACGAGTACCGTGTTTTTACGATTAGCGGTAATATTGCATCTGTCGCCAGTCCTGTCAAATTACAAACGTCAGCGTCTAAATCTCCGGATATTCCGACAGGAATTACCGTTACGATGCTTGAATCTAATTCCGTTCAATTTATTTGGGGCGACGTAAAATATGCTCGATCTTATTATATTGAACGATACGATACAAAGAAAAAAGATTGGGTAGAAATCGCCCGAACAACCGTTGCCTCTTTTACCGATACAAAATTACAGCCGACAACAAACTATTTGTACAGAATTCGTGCGGAAAATGATCTGAAATCCGAATATTCGGAAGAGATCAATATCGCCACACTGGGATCAGCACCAAAAGCACCAACTTCAGTAAAAGGTGTTGCACAAGGAAATTCCGTTGCATTAACATGGAAAGCCGCAAACGGAGCAACCGCCTATCATGTCGAATATTCCTTAGACGGCAAAACGAATTGGGAAACCGCTCTTTTATCTTCCCAAACATTAACCGGCGGAACAGTAACCGGCTTAGAATTTTGCACAAAATATTACTTCCGTGTTTACTCAATAAGTAATTCCGGAGAATCGGAAAAACCCTCCTC
>JAISBG010000526.1 GCA_031266315.1 Planctomycetaceae bacterium
TTCATTTTGGTAAGGAACATGAGGGACTTTTTAATCAATAGAGACGAGATGAACAATGAACATAAAATTCAAGTGTGATGAGTATATCAATAAGCAACTCTAAAAACCTATTTTTTGACAGAATTTACATGATAAAAAATCAAATAAAATCCGGTAAGTCGTGTCTATCTTGTCAAAAAATAATCTTTGCTATTTGCTAAAGGTTTTTAGAAGTTGCCAATAGAAATCGTGTTGCGGTTTGTGTATGAGTGTTTTATTGGTATGGTATTCAAACCGTTTTTGTTTCTGATTCTAACTTTCCGACAACAGATAGCGGTTTGCGATTGTAATTCCGCTGACAATCGCCCCGATAATTCCAACCATGCCCTGATCCGTACCGCAAACGAATAAGTTTTCCAGATGTGTTCGACCATCGTATTTCTTTTCCGGTGCGCCGTAAATCGCTCCGTTTTCCTTGCGGGTAAAACGGCGAATCGTCAACGGTGTGAACATGTCCGTGTCCACAACGTGTTGGCGAAAATCAGGAATAAAACGAATCGCTGACGCCAGAATATTTTCGTACCAAATCTGTTTTTGACGCCGATATTCCTCCGGTTCAAGATTCTTCCATTGGTCAAAATTGGCAAGTGCCGTGATGCGAATCATTCCTTCGCCCAACGATTCCGCATAATCAAAATTGTTCGGCGAACAAATAACTCCACTCCGAAGATCAACCGGTGTATTCGGTTTTTCGTAAGAAAAACGATCCGAATCATTGAAAAAAACAATTGTCCGGTTATGTCCCAAATGTTTCGGCTCTTTATCCAAAACACTAATTGTTTCGATAAATCCGAGTTGTCCGGTTCCAAGTTGCCGGCTTTGCTCTTCAGCGGTTTGGCAGTCGCAGAGTTGCATTGTTTCAAGCCAACCCGCCGAAGAAAGTACATTTTTCGCTTCGACTTCCGAACCGTCACTCAACCGGATTTTATCAACACGCCCTTCTCTGGAGAAAATTTTCTGAACTCCGGTTCGCAAACGCAATTCCCCTCCCAACATTTTGAACTTATTCAGTAATTTTTTCAAAATAAGACGTACTCCGTCGAATGGTCGGGCAAAACCTTCAAGGAAAATCGAACGGAACATAATACAAAATTGTCCAAATTCCATATCGCGTTCCCTTGCACCTCCGTAATAAAGAAGCGGGCAAAAAATCATCTCAATTAATAACGGATCAGAAATATGCCGCGACACAAACGCCCGCGCCGAACCGCCGGAAACTCCAACACCAAGTTGGTCATAATCAACCAACTCATTCACCAACCGCATCAAACCATCAACCTGTTTCGGAAAATATTTTCGCACTTCGGAAACGAATAATTCAAAGTGATTGTTAAAATTCAGCCGGATATTCGGAAACGCAATGGTTGAACCGATTTGCGGTACTAAAGCGAGTTCGTCCCATGTTAAACGAAGATGCCGCAAAAGCCGTGACAAAGGACCGGACTTGGTTCCTTTCGGAACGTAGTTGGTCAATGCGTGAAGTCCAACATCCAGAGTTCGTCCGCGTTGCCGATAAAACGAATTAAGTCCGCCGACAGCGTAATGTTGTTCGAGAATACAGACACGTTGGTCATAATGAGCCAACCGGATTCCGGCAGCAAGACCGGACATTCCCGCTCCGATAATGATGGTATCATAACCCATGAAATATTAACCTCGTCCCGACATTGATATTAACAGCCGGTAAAATTCAAAATCATCAGAAAGAAAATTGTCCCCTAAAAAGATGAAAATGTCAAGAGCAACATCGATATACATCTTTATTGATGTTTTTTCGGTGTTTGGGGAAGCATCAATTCCAATAACAGAAACGGTCAGCGAGACGGGTGATTGAATATTCCTGATAATTTGATAAAGTTAGAAACTCTGTAAAGTTTTTTGTTTCCTGTTTGATTTATTGCAATTAACTAGTTAATCTTAACTAATTAAAATTTAACCACTTAACCAATTTTACACAAAATGAGTGAAAATTATGACATCGGTTTGATGGGTCTTGCCGTGATGGGGCAGAATTTGGTTCTCAATATGGTCGATCACGGCTACAAGGTGGCAGTGTTTAACCGTACAATTTCCAAAGTTGATGAGTTTGTCAGCCAGCCTGAATGTAAGGCAAAAAGTGATCGCCTTATCGGAACTCATTCGCTCAAAGAACTCGTTTCAAAATTAAAACGTCCCCGAAAAGTGATGCTTATGATTCAATCAAAGGACGCCGTACCCGCTCCTGAAGTTGCATTATATCCGAATGTTGCAGCAATCGACGCTGTAATTGAAGAACTTCTGACATTGCTCGAACCCGGTGATGTGATTATTGACGGCGGGAATACGCATTTTCGTGACACGGAACGGCGTACAAAATTTGTTGAAGACAAAGGATTTTTGTACATCGGCACCGGAGTTTCTGGCGGTGAAGAAGGCGCACGAAAAGGTCCAAGTATGATGCCCGGCGGTTCCGAAAAAGCATGGGAGTTCGTTAAAGACATTTTTCAGTCTATTTCCGCAAAAGTCGGAGCGAAAAAAGATATTCCTTGTTGCGAATGGGTCGGTTCGCGCGGAGCCGGTCATTACGTCAAAATGGTTCACAACGGTATCGAATACGGCGATATGCAGTTAATTTGCGAAGCGTACTGGATGCTCAAAAACGCACTCAATTTTTCCAACGAAGAAATTTACGCAACATTTGCCGAATGGAACAAAGGCGAACTCGATAGTTATCTGATTGATATTACTAAAGATATTTTCACCGTTAAAGATAAGGAAACAGGAAAATATCTTGTCG
>JAISBG010000528.1 GCA_031266315.1 Planctomycetaceae bacterium
AAATCGCCAAGTGTTAGTTTTTTGCCGTTGATTTTAGCGGCTTCGATACGGCGGCGCAAACCGGAATCCACCACGCCGGGACCGCTCACTCCAATATTAACCGCCGTTTCCGGTTCTCCGGCTCCCATGTACGCTCCCGCCATAAACGGATTGTCTTCAGGAATATTGGCAAAAACAACCAGTTTCGCCGCTCCAAAACCTTGTTGTCCGGCGGTCGCTTCCGCAATTGCCGGAAGAAGATGTCCCAGTTGACGAATGGCGTTCATGTTAATTCCCGCCTTCCGCGAAGCAACATTAATCGACGCACAAACCCGTTCCGTTTTGGAAAGAACTTCCGGTAGTGAATCCAGAACAATTTGCGCACCGGCGGAAATCCCCTTTTGAACTAAAGCAGAAAAACCGCCCACAAAATCAACTCGACATTCCGCCGCCGCCTTGTCCAATGTCTGAGCAAGTTGCAACGCTGCATGATGACCATGACCCGCAAGAATCACAGCCGCCGGTGAAATCGCAAGACGTTTATTCGTAATAGGAATCCCGTACTTTTCCCCGATTTCGTCGCAAATAACAACCAAATTATGGGCATGATCCGTAATTTTATTGTACACTTTCCGGCAAAGTTGATCGGCATTGATACTCGCACAATCATTCAAGTTAAGCGCAAGTGTTACCGCACGAACATCAAGATGCTCGTCATGAAGCATACGAATCGTTGAAAGAATTTCGTCTGTTCGAAGCATAAATCAATGAATTTTCGTTAAAAACAGGTGATTGTTAGGTAGGTAACCTTTTTATAGGTGGGCAACCTTTCGCTGAAAGGTTGCGTCGGCGTACTCGCCGACAGTGAATCAGATTAACGAGGCAAATATGGTGTTCCTAACGTTTGGGTTGGTAATTTCCGTCCATAAACAGGGTATAAGTCGGCTATCGCCGACGCGACCTTTTAGCAAATAGCAAAAGGTCGCCCATCTACCAAAGGTTGCCCGCCTCAATGACAGTGTTAATGAATATACGGCGGCGGATTCCCGTGAATCACTGCCCATGTGTTTTCGGCAGCACGTTGTTCGGCTTCCTTTTTTGTTGCGCCCCATGCGGACGGAAAAGATTGGTCGCCGATTCGGACTCCGACATGGAACGATTTACGATGTTCAGGACCTGTCACTTCAATCATTTTGTATTCCGGCGTCTGTCCTAAATATTTTTGTGAGTGGTGTTGCAAAACCGATTTATAATTATCAGCATCATGATTTTGCAACATTTTATCGATTTCTTCCCGAAAAACTTTCAAAATAAATCGGCGTGCTTCTTCGAGTCCGCTGTCAAGATAAATCGCCGCGATAAACGATTCTACGGTATTGGCGAAAATCGAATCGGGAACCTGTGAAGAACGTCCAAGTCCGCGACCAAGAATCAGAAATTTGTCTAAACCAAGCCGTTTACAAACCAACTGGCACGTCGCCCGACTCACAACCGCTGATTTAATTTTGGTCATATCGCCTTCCAGCATATTGGGAAAAGTATCAAACAAATAATTGCAAATCACATAACCAAGTATCGAATCACCAAGAAATTCCATACGTTCATTGGAACATTGCGGAGAGTCCGCCCCAGAAGAATGGGTCAGTGCCGTTCGCAAAAGTTCGGGATTGCGAAAAGTATAACCAACTTGTTTTTGGCAATTTGTTAGAAAAGTATCCAAGTCCATGAATAAGGAAAAAAACTAGTGTTCAAAACGTTTTAGGAACTCCTGTTACGCACCGTAGGTAAAAAGTCGGTAAAACATACATTAAAATTGGAAGTTTTTTCCGCCCCTTTAGGGGCATTGCATAACAACCCACCGCAACGCGGTGGGGCAAAGCACACCTAAATTTCGCCCTGAAAGGGCAATGCCAATCCGCTTTGCATTGCCCTTACAGGGCGATGGTTTGTGTGTGATATTCCCCACCGCGTTGCGGTGGGTTGTTACGCATTGCCCCTTGCGGGGCGAAGAAAAAAATCGCAATCCTACTGTGTTGATGTATATTTGACCGACTTTTTTACCTATGGAGCGTAACATGAGTGAGGAATATAAACTTTATTGTGGTTGTATTTGGTATTTTTCAAGTAACTATTTATCGGCAAGTACCTATTTTATCGGATTGATCCGAAATACCGAATAGCCCGATAGGGCTTGAGTTGCTCGTGTCAATCCACTGAATACAATTGATTTAATTATCGTTTGAAAAATCGTTCGACAGTTCCGCGATGTTGAGGATAAATGGAACGGTTGTAGGCGGCTCCGGCGTCGCTGTTGGTTTGAGTAAGGACTCCGTCTTCTTTTTCCGGCACGGTATTAGGCTCAAAATCCGGCGACGAAATAGACGCTCCAATCTTTTGACTGTTCTTAAACGCTTCAAAATCAGATAACGGCAAAAATGTTGCCTTGAACTCGGCACCTTCTTCGTCCGCATCTTTTGTAAATCGTGTTTTGCTTGGTTCTTCATTCGGGTCGGTTGCCCAATTCTGCTTTTTTGTGTAACGCGGACTAAACGGCGATTCTCCGCGTTCTCCCGGACAATCACCTTCGCAACCGTCGCAGTTTGCCCAAAGATCACTCAACATTCGTTCCGCCTCTTCACGGTCAACCTCCTTCGCCTCCGCCAACTTCCTGAGCATCTCCGAATCAACCGGAAATCCCGCATTTTGCAGGTTTTCACACATTCGCTCGCAATTCCCTTGACATTGTTTCATTGCCTCACAAAGTTGCTGAAGCATTTCCGGCGTCAAATTTTGCAAGTTATTTTCGTTCAACATTTTTTTCAACGATTCCAGTATTGCTTGCTCTTTACTGTTCGGTTCGTTTCTGTCGGCATCGGTTTGTTGTGTTTTCTCCGCTTTCTTATCCAATGTTTTGTCCAATTTTTTATCCAATATTTCTTTCAAGTCTTTTGCAAGTTCAGTATTTTGTGCAAACATTTCTTCTAAGGAATGAGCCAAGCCTTCCATCAATGATTTCGTTGTTGATTCGTCAAGTTTTTGGGAAATATTTTTGACTTGCTGTGAAAGAGTTTCGGTATTGGCAAGAGTTTCGGTTGTTCGCAGAGCGTTTTCAACAGTTTCGGCAACTTTCTGATTCATCCGGTCTTCGATATGATCCAAAGCATCGAATGTTTTAACCGGTCCCAAACCATTGGCATTGTTTTGAAGACGTTCCAGATCAACTTTTCGGCTTTCAATTTCTTCAACATCCAGAATATTTTCTTTTTCCAACACATCTAGTTGTGAAGTCAAACGCCGTACCTGATCTTCTATATTCAAATAATTCTGTACAGGTTTGGAAAGCACGGAGACCGGAAGGAATAACGAAATAACCGCAAAACAAACCGAAAATAAAATAAGACCAATAATTCGTTGAGATTCCCAATGGATTTTCGGAATAGTTATTGTTTCCGTATTAATTGCCCAATCACCGAGTTCTTTTTCAAAAGAACTCATCATAAGACCGCCGATTTGGTTGTTGCAATCCAAAATGGCTCCGAGTTTCCGGTCATCGGGAAGAAGCCGCCAAGCCGTCATCCACGCCAACACAGGAATGACCGTATAGACAATCAAACTAAACGCAACAATATTCGGTTTGTACCAGCCTCCGGCGCGAAGTGTTAGTATGGCGGTTCCCCAAAGGAACAGAAATACCGCCGTCAATGTGATGATCTTTTTAAGAAACAACACAACAAAAATCCGACGCCGAAATGCCCAAAGAATTTTGGTACGTTGTTGCTGGTTCATAGTTTTACCTTGATTATTTTTAAACCGAATGGGCTTTATTTTCATAACCGCAAGTCGCAACCTGTGGGAAATAATTTTTAATTTAATTACTATCTCATTAAGCAGCCGTTCTGTCAATACCTATTCGTTAGAAATTCTTTTAACTGGTTCCCTGATTAGATGTTATCCGCCCAACACAACAGGGAAATTATTGTTCCGGTTGTTGGTTGGAATTTGTGTCGGGCAGGTCGGCTGTTTCGGAGGAAGAAGAAATTTCAATCTGGTGCAAAATATTACAAACTGATTGCCGTGCAGCGCGGCAACCTCCGCAATGACCACAATAATCACAATAACCGGAAGACAAATGCTCTTCGGAATGACGACGAAACGGTTCCAACATTGCCCGAAAATACCAACCCATCGCCACGAAAGCAATAACGGCAACAATTATTCCAAACATGATTTATACTGTTTTTAGGTCGTGTTGACACAAAAATTCGTTTCAACACGACAAATTGCGGTATTCCTGTTCCGCTAAGGACAAAATGTTGGGCGGAAAATGCTTTCGGGCATCTCTAAAAATACATTTTTAATTTTTACCACAGAGGACACAGAGATAATTTTTTTTGATCCATGTTTTAATCCATTTTTTGACCGCTTAAAATACATAAAATAAAGAAATAATAATAGTAAAATTTTGCTGATTCTACCGGATTAGGTGTCTAAGCATTGAAAAGTTCGTTTTAAACGCGAAACACATGAAAAGAGGTGGGCAATCCGCCCGCTGAGCGGTTGCGCCGGTTGAGTCTTACTCGACTCCAAAACGGAAGGCAACTCCATTTGCCATCGTTAATCTGATTCACAGTCGGCTATTGCCGACGCAACCTTTCAGCGAAAGGTTGCCCACCTGATGATTGCCGATGAAATATACTACCAATTATTTTACAGCTCCTTTGCAAAACACCTAATCCGATAGAATCAAAAATTTTGTGTATTCCAATTGTTCAAAAAAAATTATTCAAAAAAATCAAAAAATCTTTTCTCTGTGTCCTCTGTGATAAAAAATGAATTATTAGAGGTTGCCATAGGTTATTTAACAGGAAAAAATTCGTAACTGCCTTGACCATTGCTTTTTACCGTACCAATATTGGGAACGGGAAAATGCATTCCGCCGATCAGAATATTTTCTTTGACGGCGAAATCCAGAATACGTTTTCGTGACGCGATTGTGTCCTTCGGTTCCATGTCGTAACTGGAACAAATATCAGGAGCAGGAAATTGTAACGCCGCCGCGTGGAGCAGATCGCCGACAATCAATAACCGACTCTTCGATGATTCCACCAGAAACGCCGTATGACCCGGTGTATGCCCCACCGCGTTAAGAGCCTTAATCTTCATCGAAGTATTGGCGAAAACTTGTTCGTCAAATTCAAACGTTTTTGAAAAATCGTTCCCGTAAGCCGTTTTAATATTTTCGAGTTTGGGAGTTCGGGCTTTGGTGTTTTGCGGAAGCCAATAATCGTACTCTAATTTAGCACTCAAAACAACCGCATTAGGAAAACGCCGATTATTGCCGTCCAACAAACCGCCGATATGGTCGCCGTGCATGTGGGTCAATAGAATCAATTTGATTTTTTCCGGCTTAACGCCAAGATCAGTGAGCCCCTTCACCCAATGAGAACCGCCAAGACCGGCGTCAACCAACACAACATCGTCTCCGGCAAAAAGAACAAAAGACGACATACTTGCCGGCGCCCCGTTTTCCGGTAAATACTTCTTAATCGTTGCCGGACCCGCCGATGCAAAAATTTCCGCACCCATGTTGCGGACAGTTTCATTAATCACAACAGCCTTAAAATCATCCTGTTGCGCAACAATAACTGTTGTTGAAAAAATAATCGAAACGAAAAACATTAAATAAAGGAACAAATTTTGTGTCATGGTAATTAAAATGGTTTTGGTTTTATGTTGCAGTAAAAACGTAACGGTTTATTTTGTTTTTACCCCGACGCATTGCCGCAATCAAATAACGAAATAAACGCAACCTTTCTGCGAATGGCTACCTATTCTAGCACAAACACCGAAAAAACTCAACACAACCTTTTTTGGAGGCAGTAGGATTGCCGATTTTTTATGCTTGCCAACTCATTGCCTCTCGGCACGATTCCTAAGTCCGTAGGACTTTAACATGGATAACCCCG
>JAISBG010000591.1 GCA_031266315.1 Planctomycetaceae bacterium
GCCGGATTATGGATTACGGCAAATTCCGGTATCAGCAGAAAAAAAGACAAACCAAACAGCATACGCATCAATCAAAACTCAAAGAAGTGCGTCTCCGTCCTAAAACCGGCGAACACGATATCACGGTCAAAATCAATAAAGCACGCGAATTTCTCAGTAATAAAGACAAAGTTCAAGTTACTGTTTCATTCAAAGGACGCGAATTAGCCCATATTGATGAAGGCGAGAAAGTAATGAACCATTTAATTGCCGAACTAGATGACATCAGCAAAATCGAATCACCTCCCAAACGTGCCGAAAAACGTATTATTTGTACGTTAGCACCAAAATAATGCCGAAATGTCATCATGCCGAAATGTTGCCAATATTCATTTCATGCTTGAATTTCAAGGATTTTCACAATTTTTAGTTTTCACTTGAAATTATTTTTCGTTCCTTTATTGACGATATACCGCGTTAGGTAACTGTCTATTTAGTTTATGAGTCAATAGATAGTTACTTAAAATACTTTAAAAAATAACAACCCGCCGCGTTGCAGTGGGTTGTTACGTATTGCCTTTGCAGGGCGGAGGAAAACTTGTAATCCTACCGGTAACAATGCAAGGACACTATTATTTTTTTGTTTTTCCTGTTTAAGGTTCCAGTTGATTTCACTAATAAGATTAAGGTTCGGTTTATGTTATCTAATTTAACGCTTTTTCAAGACATACGTGATCCGGTTGTTATTATCAATCCCCAAACGGAAAACATTTTTTGGTGTAACAACCAATTCAACCGAGATTTTGGAGAAATCACTTCCAATGGATACTGTGAAAAACTAAGTAATTTCCTTCATTGCAATAAAACGTTAGAAACAATAATCCAAACACTCCTCTCCGGTCATGCCGATTCTTTGTTGAAATCACCATTGGAGATTACAATTGACGATTGGTCGGGGAATGTATTACCGATACAGATTGATTGGGAAGGTGAAACGGCGTTGGGACTGATTTTTGAAAGATCGTCGGGGGCTTTGGATATTGAGCAAAGGCTACGGCAACAGGAAGAAGAATTATTGCGGCGTAATCAAATTCTGGTTGTGTTAAGTCAAGACCCGGTGATGGCAAGCAATGATTTTTTTGAAATTGCCAAAGTTCTTGCCAAAACCTGTACGAATACTTTGAATGCGATTCGTGTGGGAATATGGCTCTTGAATAAAGAAACCGGTAATCTTGATAATGCGGCAATGTATTCTATTGTTACCGATTCTTTTTCTATTGATCCTTCATTTCCGGCAAATACGTATCCCGTTTATTACGAAATGCTCCACACAAAACGGAATATTGTCATTTGCGACACGGAAACGGATACTATTTTGCCCGGTATGGCGGAATCGTAAAGTAATGGCGGAATTCGTGCGTTGCTTGATTGCCCGATTCGGCTTTTTGGTGAACTTTTCGGAGTGATTTGTATTGAACATGCCGGTTCTCCGCGAAATTGGGCGTTGGAGGATTTGATTTTCGGTGCTTCGTTGGCAGACCTTGCGGCAATTGCGGTGGAAACTTCGCGTCGGCGTGAAAGTCAACGCCGGATGCAGACACTCGTTTCCAACCTTCCCGGTATGGCGTTCCGTTGCCGGAACAATCCGCCGAATTTTACGATGGAGTTTGTCAGTGAAGGGATTAAAGATATTACGGGATTCGATGCCGATGATCTCATTAATAATAAACGGATTACGTATTTTGATTTAGTTCATCCCGATGACCGGGCTGCCTTATTTGATGCCAATATGGAAACACTTTATGTCGGAATGCCGCTTGAATCGGTTTATCGTTTCGTTCACAAAGACGGCGGCATACGTTGGGTTTGGGAGCGCAGCCGAGTTGTTGAAGTGGACGCGGACGATCCGAATTTCAGCATTTCGGAAGGTTTTGTAACAGATATTACGGAACGGCGGCGGCTTGAAGAAGCCGAAGCGGCGAATCGTGCGAAGGGTGAATTTTTTGCCAATATGAGTCACGAAATCCGAACTCCGATGAACGGCGTGATTGGTTTGACCGATCTTCTTGCGAAAACTTCCCTTTCCAATTTGCAAACTCAATATGTGAATATGATTCGTCAAAGTGCCGGTTCACTTTTGGCGATTATCAACGATATTCTTGATTTTTCCAAAATTGAAGCGGGCAAATTAACACTTGACACTCATGAATTTCAATTAGTTCCGTTAATTGAAGATGCTTGTGATGCGATTGCATTACAGATTTACAAAAAAGGAGTTAAAATCGCGGTTATTATTGACCATTCAATTTGTGAACCGTTTATTGGCGACAGCGGGCGTTTACGGCAAATCCTGTTAAATCTTCTCAGTAATGCCAGTAAATTTACCAATGAAGGAGAAATTCTTATTCGGGTTCAAACGATTTCTTCCAGTAACAAGAATTATCAATTACGTTTTGAAATTGAAGACACGGGAATTGGTATTCCGACGGATCGGGTTGACGGTCTTTTTGAACCGTTTACTCAGGCGGATACTTCTGTAACACGGCGTTACGGCGGGACGGGTTTGGGGCTTTCCATTTGCAAAAAACTAGTTGAAATGATGGGCGGCAATATCGGAGTGAAAAGTCAACCCGGACGCGGTTCACTTTTTTGGTTTACGGTATTGCTGCACCGGTTGCCGAATGCTGAAACTCAAATTCTGCCGTCGAGTCATAAATCGTTGGCTGGAACTCATTCGATTGTTTTGGATATTCATCCGGCAACACGGCATGTCCTGAACCATTTGATCACCAACTTGGGCGGAACATTGGTCGAATCAACTTCATCGGCTGATTTTATTGCTCAAATCCACAAACAAATTCAGAATGGTCGTCCGTTTGATTGGGTGTTTTGCGAATCGGAATATCCGGGTTATGGAATAGAACAAATCAAAAATGATCTGTTGACAATTTCGGAAAAAGATCGTTCACGGTTAATTATTTTGTTTTCACTGGGTGCGTCGTTCCAATCGTTGGAAAGTGCGAATTTGCCGAATCTGTACGGTTATTTATCCAAACCGATTCGCACGGAGACGTTGTACCGGCTTCTTGTCGGTTCTGCAAAAGAAACATTGACCACACAAAAAATTGGTACGGAAAAACAAGCGGCTTCAACAGTGAAAAGGTTACCGCTTCGTATTTTACTGGTTGAAGATGTTAAAATCAACGTTATTGTTGCAACGACAATGCTTTGTGCTTTGGGGCATCGAGTGGATGTTTCGGAAAACGGGATTCAGGCGTTGGAATCTATGCGGAGAAAAGAATACGATCTTGTCTTTATGGATTGCCAAATGCCGGAGATGGACGGCTATCAATGTACGCGGCAACTTCGGTTGGCGGCAAATGATACGAAAAATCAAAATGTTCCGGTTATTGCGATGACGGCTCATGCTATGATCGGTGACCGTGAAAAATGCCTTGCAGCCGGAATGGACGACTATATCACAAAACCAATCGATTCCGAACAACTCCGCGATGTCGTTAGTCGTTGGCACGGAAAAAAAAGTACGTTCAAAAAAAATTAAAAA